>NZ_JAKCFI010000023.1 GCF_021412625.1 Myxococcus stipitatus
GCTGGTGCTCGAAAAAAAACTCCAGGCCCTGGGCTGGGACGAGAGGCCCCTGGAAGACGAGGACGACGCAGCGGACGAGAAGAGCGAGAAATGACGCTCGCCCTGGTCGACGAGGCGCTGGAGAAGGGCGTGCGTCTGGAGGCCGTCTGCGAGCGGCTCGGGGTGGCCCCTCGCACCATCCAGCGTTGGCGGAAGCCAGCGACGGCCGAGGACCGCAGGTGTGGTCCGCATACCCGGCCCGCCCACCGGCTGTCCGATGCGGAGCGGCGTCGCATCCTGGCGCTGGTCAATAGCGAGGAGTTCCGGGAGGAGAACAGAAGGCACGAGAAGCCCGGTCTCATGCCTACAAACCGGGCTTCTTCAACGCCCTGCTAGGGCAGCCTGGTGATGCGATTGAGCGCGGGGGCGGGCAAGGGGCTCGCCTGGCTGCTGTGTGCCTTCAGGTATGCCTCCAGCGCGTCGCTGTCCACGGCGCCACCCAGCCGGTTCGTCCCCTCGGCGAACACCTGGAAGCCATCCCCCCCACTCGCGAGGTAGTTGTTCGCGGTGACGCGGTAGTTCGCCGCCGGGTCCACCGTCACGCCGTTGATCCGGATGGACGCCGGGTCGACGCGGCTTCCGACGGGCGCCGACGCACTGAACGCATAGGTGAAGCCCGCCGACGGAAGCAGCATGAGGGTGGCTCCCGACGGCCGCCACTGCCACTCCAGCAGTTGCTCGATTTGCGCGCCCGTCAGCGTCAGGGTGACCAGGCTGTTGCCGAACGGCTGCGTGGTGAAGGCCTCGCCGTAGGTGACCTCGCCCTGGGCGATGTCCGCGCGCACGCCGCCCGGGTTCATGAAGGCCACCTGCGCCCCACCCAGGTTCGCGGGCTTCGTCGCCTCCAGATGCGAGTCCGCGATGACGAAGCCCAGGGTGGACTGGCCCGCGGAGTCCGACTGTGTCCTGAGCGTCTGCGACACCCAGCCGATGACCCGGTTGGCCCTCGGCGTGACGAGCTCCTGGTACTTCGTCACCAGATCCTTCACCGCGCCGACCTCCTGCACGTCGCGAGTGACGATGACGTTGTTCGCTCGCGCCTCCACGACGTCGCCCGTCGCCTTGCTCAACGTCAGGTCGATGTCCGTGACGAGCTGCCCCATCGACGAGGCGCTCGTGACGACCTTGCCATCGATGACGCAGTTGTAGGCCTGATGAGTGTGGCCGCTGACGATGACATCCACCGCGTCGTTGAGGCCCTTGGCCACGCCCACGATGGCACCTGAGATGAGGCCGTCCGCACCCGCGCCCTTGCATTCGTTCACCAGCGAGCCCGAGGTCGGAATTCCGCCCTGGTGCACCACCACGATGATGGCTTCGATGCCCTGCCGCCGCAGCTCCGGCACCAGCGCGTTCACCGTCTGCACTTCGTCCTTGAAGGTGAGCCCCGCCACGCCCGTGGGAGTGACGATTTCCGGCGTGTCCTCCAACGTCATGCCGATGAAGGCCACCTTCACGCCCTCGAACTCGCGCACGTCGTAGCGGGGGAACAGCGTGCGATCCACGCCCGTGGCCACGTTGGCCGCCAGGAACTTGAAGTTCGCGCCCGGGAAGCCATCCCCGTCCAGGCAACCATCCACCGGGTGGCAACCGCCCGACTGCATGCGCAACAGCTCCGTGCTGCCCTCGTCGAACTCGTGGTTGCCCACCGCGACCAGGTCCAGGCCAATCAGGTTCATCGCCTCGATGGTGGGCTCGTCGTGGAAGAGCCCCGACAGCAGCGGGGAGGCGCCGATGAGGTCTCCCGCCGCTACCACCACCGTGTTCGGATTGGCGGCCCGCAGGGCCGCGATGTGCCGGGCGAAGTACGTCACGCCGCCCGCGTTCACCCGCACCGGTCCACCGTCGGGGGCCACGCCCGCCAGAATCTGGCCCGCGGGCTCCTCGAGCTGTCCGTGGAAGTCATTGAACGCCAGCACCTGCACGCTCACCGTGGTGGGACCCGCGTCTGGCGTCCCCGAGTCCGGCGTCCCCGAGTCGGGCATCCCCGCGTCGGGCATCCCCGAGTCGGGCACCCCCGAGTCTGACATCCCCGAGTCGGGCATCCCCGAGTCCGTGCCGGAATCCGGGGGCGGCACCTGGACGGAATGCTGCTCACAGCGCTTGTCCTCGCAGACCCACTCCGTGTTCGAAGCCGGCGGTCCCTTGTCTTCACGGCAGTCGGCGGCGTCCTGGCACTCGTCACCTCCGCAGCCGCCATGGACGAAGAGGAACATGCCGGTGACGAACGCTCCGGCGAGCAGGAAGACGCTGGGACGCGCTCCCGGAGGTGACGAGCGCGGTGTGGCTTGTGGCATCGACGGAACTCCAACGAAAAGGGAGGGGGAACCTACCCTGGTTCGTGGACGATGGCGCGACTTCATGGCGGCACGGTGAAGCTCGCGCCCCGACTTCGTCTCGACACGGGTCTGCGGCTGTCGCCCGTATGCTCGTTCCGGCCCATGCCGAACACCTCGGAGAGAGGAGGTGAAGGGGGGCGAGTCGTCGGAAGCATTGACGGCGCCGGGCGGCACAGGGCCGGCTGGTCCCTCCCAATATCCACGGGGAGATGCGGGTGGCTCAGGTGGGCTTGATCCGTTCTCGTGGCTCTCCCGCACTTCGTGTGGTTCTCCTCGAAGGCGAAAGGGAGACACGGCGAGCTTCCAACCAGAAGCATCCAGCAGGGAAAGCTGGTCTTGGGCCTGTCGTCATCCACGCCCCGGTGACTCTTCCCTCGGAGAGCGAGCGACAGAACGGCCATTCGCGCAGATTCCTCCTCGGGACACCCTCCACACAAAGTGCGGGAGAGCCACGGAAGCGGGGGACTCTCAGACATGGTCTCCCACCACATCGACGCCGTAGCGTTCCTTGCCCCGATAGAGTCGATAGCGAGTCGTCATTCGCGGGCAGCGACTCAGACTGGCCGCAACGGGTCAACACGCCCTTCTCGCGCAGGCGGCACGGACGAACCCCGGTTGCCCCCGGGACTGCTGGCGCCCATGCGCCGTCACTGGTAATGCAGTGAGTCCACCATGGAGCACCTCACTCACATCTCCAATGCCGACCGCCAGCGCCTCGTCGAAGTCTGGGAAGGCGCCGTGCGTGCCACTCACCACTTCCTCAGCGAAGAAGACATCCAGTTCTTCAAGCCGCTGGTGCGCGACACCTACCTCGACTCGGTTCAGCTCACCTGTCTGCGCGACAGCGAAGGCCGCATCTCCGGCTTCATCGGGATTGCGGACGACAAGGTGGAGATGCTGTTCGTCGACCCAGCCCAGCATGGCCAGGGTATTGGCCGCGCGTTGCTCGAGCACGCCGTGGCCCAGGGCGCCCGAGCCGTCGACGTCAACGAGCAGAACCCGCGGGCGGTGGGATTCTATCTCCGGATGGGCTTCGTCCAGCAGGGCCGCTCCGAGGTCGACGGGTCGGGAAAGCCCTTCCCTATCTTGCACCTGGTCAAACAATAGCCCCCGACGCGCATCAGACATGGCAGCGCCCCAAGGGCGTTCCCTGAAACACAACGGCCCGCCCCGGAGCACTCCCGGGCGGGCCGTCCTCATTCACGGCTCGGTGTGCTCAGGGCGCTCCTGGACAGGAATAGGTGTAGGAGCGGACGTACGACGTGGTGACTGGAGTTGCCCCCGTCAAATCGGACAGGGTCAGGTGGTCACGAGAGTCTCGCGGTGCCCGCCGAATGGGGCACCTGCTTCTCCGAGCAACATCATCACGAGCCCGCTGGCGGCGAGGCGCCCGAATCACGGTTGCCAGGTCTTCACGCGGCGACCTCTTGCGCCGAGCCTCGTGCAGCGTCTCTTCGCACCTGGCCTCGAGGGCGCGATGGCGAGCTAACGAGACGACGAGGGAACCGTAGATGGCCGCGGTTGAAACCGTCGGGTGGGTGAAGCCACCCGAGCCGCTCCGCGGCCTCGACCACCCCGTCCACGCGAGCTTCTGGGGGCGCGAAGAGCCGCGCGCAGAGACGGGGGGACGGGTTTCACGAGCAACTCCCGGTCAGTTCTCGCGAGCGCCGCGGACCAGCAGAGTGGAGGGAAGCTCCGCGAGCAGGTGGTCGATGCAGGTACGTACCGCCGCCGTCAGCGACCGATGAGCGCGGTAGAGCAGATAGACACCGGCAGCCTCCCCTTCCCAACCATCGAGGACTCGAGCCATGTGCCTCTTGCTCACATCCTGGGAGCACAGCGACTCGGGGAGCATCGCGATGCCGACACCCGTTCGGCGATAGCCACACCTCCGATCCGCAGTCGTGGGCGGTAATCCTGAACGAGATGTTGGCCGCGCGCCGTCCCGCGGATGGTATCTCGATCGACGTCCGCGCCGTCGCCGGTGAGACGACAACGCACGGCCTGATTCGAATCGGCGGGGTCATCGCGAGGAATCCAGACTGGATCTTGTTCTTCATCGGCATGAACGATGCGCGACCACAAGGCCCGACGCCGAGCAAGACGCTCGTCGCTCCCGAAGAGACGGCGCGCAACCTCGCGGAGCTCCGCAAGCGCGTCTCCCGGGAGACGAAGGCGCGGTGTCTGTGGGTAACGCCGCCCCCGGTGCTCGAAGCTCGCGTGTCGAAGCATTGGGGGTTGTCCCGCTTCGGGTTTCGCTTCCGCAACGAGGACATCGCCCGCGTCGCCGAGGCCATTTCCGCCTTCGACGAGCCCACGATCGAACTGTTCGCGAGGCTCGGCCTGCCACCCCCGCAGGCGCTGCTCATGGAGGACGGCCTTCACTTCACGCTGGAGGGGCACCAGAGAATCGCGCTCGAAGTCGTGCGCGGCTGAGCCGACGCGAGGGCGCGATGAAGTATCTGGTCACTGGCGCGACTGGCAACGTGGAGCGCGTCCTCGGACGAAGGCCACTCTCCTTCGACCGCTGGGTCGAGCAGCACGCCGACGCGTTTCGCTGATCGGCTTCGGTAGGAGCACCGTGCCTCCCCAAGATTCGAGGGCTGCATCATGCGCACGTCAAAGCCGCGCCACGGCGTGCCAGGCGCGGGGGACCCGCGCACGGGCCTGGTCCACCCACGCCTCAGCGACACGTTCTGCGACGGCCTACCGTTCCATCGCCAGCAGTGGATGGCGTAGACTCGCCGCATGGGACTCTTGACCTTCAGCATCAACGTCACCCTGGACGGCTGCGTCGACCACCAGGAGGGAATCGCCGACGACGAGACACACGCCTTCTTCACCCGCCTCATGGACGAGAGCGGGGCGATGCTGTGGGGCCGCGTCACCTACGAGATGATGGAGAGCGCCTGGCCAGCGTTCGCCCGCGGCGACGTGGAGGCGCCGCCGGCGATTCGCGAGTGGGCGGTCAAGCTGGAGGCCAAGCCGAAGTACGTGGTGTCGTCGGCGCGAAAGGACTTCCCGTGGACCAACAGCCATCACATCGCCGGCGACCTGCGCACGGGCGTGCAGAAGCTCAAGGACGCGACCCCTGCCGGCGTGCTCCTCGGTAGCGGCAAGCTCGCGACCGAGCTGGACCGGCTGGATCTGATCGACGAGTACAAGTTCCTCGTCCACCCCAGGATCGCCGGCCACGGCCCGACCCTGTACCAGAGCGGGCTGCCCAGCACGCGACGGCTCGAGCTGGTCTCGGCGAAGCCGTTCCGCTGCGGCGCGGTCGCCATGCACTACCGGCGCGCGCGCTGAAGGCGCCCGACCCCGCCCGCCGGGAGCAGAACGTCTCGGCCCCGGTGGCCTACGGCGTGGGCGAGGAGGGGCACCGGCACCTGTTGGCCGTGACGCGGGTCGCCAGCTGCTCGTTGTCCGTCCCGCCTTCGCCAGTTTCGACGACACGTGCGAGGCATTTCGTGGGGTATGGAGGCTTCGATTGTTGAACGAACTCAACGAAGCCTGGCGCAACTTCAATTCGGAAGTTGCGACCATCATTGCCACGGGCTGAGATATCTCCCGTCATGAGCACAGTCGACGAGGTCCAGCTCTTTCTCCGCACGGGTGAGCACGACGCGCACTTCCAAGCCTGGCCAGGCGACCGCATTGAAAGGGAGCGACGCGCGAATCAGGAGCTTCGTCAGGCACTCGTCGTGGAGGTGCAGCGACGAACGGCGACCCGCCCCTTCGACGAACGACTTCGGAGGCTCGACATCGTCGCGTTCACCCGGCGGAAGGTGGAGCCCATGGTGCGCGGCCTCTTCCCCGCATCGGAACAGGGCGCAGTCCTCTCCCTCCTGGAGAAGTCCGTCGTCTTCCTGACCCCGACCAACGTCAGCCAGGTCCTCCTGGAGTCCTCCTCGCTGAGCACGGCCTGGAACCTGGCCAACATGTACCTCCTCAGTCTCGGCGCCGAGTTGTTAGGCGAGGAAGCGCCCCTCATCCTGGGCCTCAGTGAGGGCACCACCTGCTACCTCTCGCGCTCATACTTCGACGAGAAGCCCCTCTTCGCCGACTTCCTCGTGCACGAGACAGCCCACGTCTTCCACAACTGCAAACGCCGCACGGTAGGCCTGCCCGAGACACCCCAGCGCGAGTGGCTCCTCGACATCGATGACCGAAAGCGCGAGACGTTCGCCTACGCCTGCGAGGCGTACAGCCGCGTGCTCGAGGCTGGAACCAATCGCCAGGCACGCAGGGCACACGCCGAGGACTATGCGGCGCGCGCGGCTCCGGTCGATGAGCGCATCTCCGAAAGCGAGGTCGTTGAAATCGTCCGTGAAGCTGCGGCAGCGGAGAATGGGTGGGAGCGCATTCTCGCCCGCTGTGCCAGCGAACCCGGGGCGTCACGCGTGCCTCCGCGACAGAAGTAGCAACAGCCCGGCGTCACGGTCCTTGAAGGCTCGTGGGCTCGAGCCGCTGCAGTGGACACGACGACCGCTGGTGCGATGGGAGAAGCGCGAAGACACCCATCTGGGAATGCCGCGCCTCGCGGTGGGCATCATCACCTGGTTGCACGCGCTCATACCGGGATAAGCTCCAAGCCCTGGGATGTTGGCCCCTCAATTGCTTGGGGCTGAGGCATCCCCCCGTCTCGACACTGGAAGCCGAGCACCCATGCGTTCCCGCCCCTTCGTCCCTGTCCTCCCGGCCGCGTCCACCTCGTCTGTCCGCTCCAAGGAGGTGGCCCTGTGAGCCGCATCGCGGGATGGGTGGTGCTGGTGCTGGCGTTGGTCGTGTCGTACCGCCCGGCCGAGGCCGCGCAGGCGAAGAAGACCCAGGCGCAGAAGACCCAGGTGGCGGTGCTGCGCCCGGAGGGCCGCCAGGCGGATGCGTTGCGCAGGGTGCTGACGCAGGAGCTGGGCAAGAAGGGACGCGGGCGAGCGGTGCTGCCCGCCAAGAAGGTGGATGCCCAGGTGAAGCTCATCCGCGGCGGTCCGAAGACGGATGAGCAGCGGCAGGCGCTGGCGAAGAAGCTCGGCGCGGACGTGCTGATCCTCGCCTCGGTGAAGGGGACGAAGCGCTGGGACGTGGAGGTCCGCGCCTACTCCGGCAAGGACGGCACGCTCCTCGCGGAGGAGCGCTGGGACGTCCGCACGAACCGCGCCTTCCCCGACGTCCGGCGCGAGCTCGAGCCCAAGCTGGGCGCGGCCCTGAAGGCGGGCCCGGAGCAGAGCCTCCCGCCTGCCGCCGTCACGCCTCCGACGCCTGTCTCCGAACCGGAGGTCGCGCCCCCGGCCCCCATCGCGGAGGCACCGCGCCCGGCGGTGGTGAAGCCTCCTCCGCCCATCGTGAAGCAGGAGGAGCCGCCGAAGAAGGAGGAGCCGCCGGTGAAGCCCGAACCGAAGGCAGCCAGCTCTCGCAACCTGGACGGCCCCATCCTGGAGGCGCTGCTGTCCGGACAGGGGCTGTTCCGCCGCTTCAACTTCTCGGGCAACACCGCCAACGAGCTGCCCGACTACAACCTCAACAGCGGCGCGGCGGCGAGCCTCGCGGTGAGCTACTTCCCGCTCTCCCACTTCACGGATGGGGTGGTGCACAACCTGGGTATCGTGGCGCGGGGCTCACGCACCCTCGGGCTGTCCACGCGGCTCCCGGATGGCTCCAAGTACGGCACCACCGCGCAGCTCCTGGAGGGAGGCCTGCGCTTCCGCCTGCCGCTGCGGTGGCTGGAGGTCTCGGTGGGCGCGCTGTACGGCACCCACTCCTTCGCGGTGGAGCTCCCGCCGCAGAGCACCTTCGCCCTGCCCGACGTGGACTACCGCTTCGCGCACGTGGAGCTGGGCCTGCGCAAGGCGCTCACCGAGCGATGGGCCATCGCCGCGCGCGTGGGCTACCAGCACGTGCTGAGCGGCGGCGAGCTGTCCTCGGACGACTACCTCCCGGAGCTGAGCGGCTCCGGACTCGATGGCGAGCTCGCCGTGGAGTTCGCCCTGACGCGCATGTTGGGTCTGCGGCTGGGCGGAGAGATGCGGAGCTACTCCTTCACCGCCGACGCCCCGGAGGGAGCCCCGGTCGTCGCCGGCGGCGCCAAGGACCTGTACTTCAGCGGTCTGCTCGGCGTGTATCTGAGGCTGTAGCGCCAGCCCATTGAGGGGGGCTGTCCCCCACGCATGTGGCGCCTCCTCCACACTTTTGCGCGAGGCCCGCACGAAAAGTCGGGCCTCATGAAATACGCACGCACGCGTGACACGAGTTTTTCAGTATCCATGTCATCGGGCCATCTGGCCGATGCGCGTGCGAGTCGCGGATACATTGACAGGAACGCGCAATCCATCCGATTGCTATGTCTCCCAATGATGGAGGCGCTCGTGCCGAGGATGCGGTCACAACGGTTGTCACGAGAGCCAGCGGAGCGGGGACGGTGGTGGCGCCCGGTGGTGCTCGGGCTGGTCTTGAGCGGGGCTGCTGGCTGCGAGGGAACGATCTCCAACCCGGAGGGCTCCGGTACACCCCCGCCCACCGTCATCGAGAAGCCAGCCCCGTCCGTGCGGATGGCGCGCCTGACGCACGTGCAATGGACAAACAGCGTGCGGGAGCTGCTCAGGCTGGACGCACCGCCCACCACGCTGGCGGGCACGTTCCGCGCGGACCCCGCCCAGAGCGGCTTCCTCTTCGACAACGATGCGCGCGCCCTCTCCGTCGACGAGGCCCTCTGGGGCGCCTACCAGCGCGCCGCCGCGGAGCTCGCCGGCCAGGTGACGACGGACGCGACGAAGCTCGCGCGCCTGCTGCCTCCGTCGACCGCCACCGGCGAGGAGCGCGCCCGCGCCTTCGTGGAATCCTTCGGCCTGCGCGCGCACCGGCGCCCGCTGACGTCCGAAGAGGTGGAGAGCTACCTCGGGCTGTACCGCAAGGGGCCCCAGGCCTACGCGGACATGCCGGCCTTCGAGGGTGGCATCCGGCTGGTGATCGAAGCCTTCCTCCAGTCGCCGCACTTCCTCTACCGCGTGGAGCGCAGCACCCAGGCCGTGCGGGACCGGGTGCCGCTCGACGACTACGAGGTGGCTTCGCGGCTGAGCTACGGCCTCTGGAGCGCCATGCCGGACGACGCCCTGTTCGCCGCCGCGAGCGAGGGCACCCTGCACTCCCGCGAGGGCGTGGCCACCCAGGCACGGCGCATGCTCCAGGACGCGCGCTCGAACAAGGTGGTGGAGGCCTTCCACCGCACCCTCTTCGACGTGCCCCGCTATGCCGCCATCCGGCCCTCCCTCACGCGCTACCCGCAGGTGTCCGAGCGCCTCGGGGAGTACGCGGCCCGGGAGACGGCCCTTTTCGTCCAGGACGTCGTCTTCTCCCGCAAGGGCGGCTACAGCGACCTGCTCACCTCGCCGGCCACCTTCGTCAACGACGAGCTGGCGCGCGTCTACGGGCTGAGTGGCACGTTCACCGCCGACTTCGTCCCCGTGACGCTGGACTCACGCGAGCGCAAGGGCGTGCTCACCCAGGTGGGCTTCCTGGCCTCGCACGCGACGTCGGTGGACCCGGACCCCATCCACCGCGGCGTCTTCGTGTCCGAGCGCATCATCTGCCGGAAGATTGGCGCGCCGCCGGCCAACATCCCACCGCTCCCCGCCCCCCAGGGCCGCACCAATCGCGAGGTCGTCGCCTCGCACACCGAAGCGCCGGGGACCGCGTGCGCCGGCTGCCACTCGAACTTCATCAACCCGCTCGGCTTCCCCTTCGAGAACTTCGACGCCATCGGCGGCTACCGCACCACGGACAACGGACATCCGGTGGACGCCAGCGCGTCTCCCAACATCAACGGAGAGACGGTGCCGGTGCGCGACGCGCTCGACCTGGCGGACGCACTCGCGGCCAATGAGGCGGTGCATGCGTGCTACGCGCAGCACTGGGTGGAGTACCTCCACGGGCGCCCGGTCGCCAACGAGGATGCGCCGCTGGTGGAGCGGCTCGGAAAGCTGTCGAAGGCGGGCAACCTGTCCATCGTCGACCTCGTCGTGGAGGTCGTCACCAGCGAGGGCTTCGTGAATCGCCACCCGGAGGAGCTGCCATGAAGCTGAGTCGCCGGATGGTGTTGAAGGGCCTGGGCGGGACGATGCTGAGCCTGCCGTTTCTCGAGGGGCTGATGCCGAGGACCGCCCGCGCGGCGGACTCGGGGGTGCGGCCGTACGCCATCTTCTTCCGGCAGGCCAACGGCGTCGCCTCGGCCCAGACGACGTCGGAGCTCGGCGCGGAGCCGGAGCGCTTCTGGCCGCGCACCCTGGGTGCGCTCACCTCGGAGAGCATCGCCGGGCGGGCCCTGGGCGTGCTCGATGACCACCGCTCGCGCCTGCTGGTGGTGCGCAACGTCAACATGAAGGACTACAACTACGGGGACGGCCACGCCCGTGGCGCCATGCAGGGGCTGACCGCGCGGGGCCCCGTGGTGGAGGGCGCGGGTGGCGGCTCCGAGTCCGGAGGCGAGTCCATCGACAACCGCATCGGCCGCGAGCTCAATCCGCAGCAGCGTGACTCGCTCGTCTTCTACGCGGGCCGGAGTGGCGGCTGGCTCGGGGGGCCCTGCCTCTCCTACCGGAGCAGCAACGTGCGCCGGGCCGCGCTGCATGACCCGTGGAATGCGTACCAGACGATGATTGGCGGCCCGGGAGGACTGACGCCCGAGGCTCGCGAGCAGCTCCTCGTCCGGCAGCGCAGCGTGAACGACCTGGTGAAGGCCCAGCTCCAGGCGCTCCAGCAGCGTCCCGAGCTGAGCGCGTCCGACCATGAGCGCTTGGACCTGCACCTGTCCAACGTCCGGGACCTGGAGGTCGCCCTGAGCTGCCGCATGCGCGCGGACCAGGAGCTCATCCTCCAGCAGCAGGCGCCCGGCTATGACAGCACGGACGGCACCGAGGTGCTCGCCACCGCCAGGCTGCACATGGACATCGCCGTGATGGCGATGGCGTGCGGCACCAACCGCGCGGCCGTCATCCAGGTGGGCAACGGCAACGACGGCGACACGCGCTACCGCAACCCGGACACGGGGCAGTTGATGGAGAACTTCCATTACGTGTCCCACCGTCGCTCGTCGCACGACTCCAGCGGCGGCATCATCACCGGGTCGGACCTGCTGCACCACCACGTGGACGTGCAGTTCGCGAGCGCCTTCAAGCACCTCCTGGACCGGCTGGTGGCCTATCAGATGCCGGACGGGAAGCGACTCATCGAGCACGGCGTGGCGGTCTGGTACAACGACCTGGGCAACGGGCCGGCTCACTCGGCGCGCAGTGTGCCCTTCATCCTGGCGGGGAGCTGCAATGGCTTCCTCAAGCAGGGCGTCTACGTCGAGGCATCGGGCGGCGGCAATCCCAACCACAACCGGATGCTGAACACGATTGGCACCGCCGTGGGGCTGAGGAACGCGGCCGGCGGGAACCTGGACGACTTCGGCGACCCGGCGCTGACCAAGGGCGTGCTCCCCGAGCTCATCGCCTGAGTGGACGATTGCGACCTGCTCCAGTGTTCGGCGCTGGAGCAGGTCGTTCAGGCACCCGCGCTCGCCCCTCTTCCATCACGTCGGGGATGCACGGAAGCGGGGCTCGCCCAATCAACGCGGCCTGCCCCGAAAGGCCGCGTTCAGCGGCCATGCGGTTCGCAGTCGATGCATTCGATTGCGAACTGAGCTTTCTGGCCTATCGTTTCCAGCCCCCTGTACGTGCGGCGGTCCTGCGCGGCGAGTCTCACCAACTCCGCGCGAGCGCGACGGCAGCGCATCACCCCAAGCGCGGAGACGGCGTTGTAGGGGATCTCCACCGACGGATGTTGCAGGAGCGGGATGAGGACATCAGCGACGCGCTCGTAAACGTCGCCACCCTTCAGGTGACTCACCTGATTGCCCAACGACTCTATCGCCTGGCCTCGCAGGCGCTCCGTCGCGTCCGGGTCGATGATGGTTGCGTGGAGCGCATCGCGGGTGAGGTCGGTGCCTGGGCTCAGTTCTCCGAGCAACCACGCAGCCATCTCCCGGGCATGCCCGGATTCACCGCGTCGCAGGACGTTGGTCACTTCGGAAAGCACCGTACGGTCCTTCCGGCGGGCGAGCTCCTTTGCGGCTGCGATGCATTCCAACTGCGAGCCCGTGGCCAAGCGTCGAACAAGGTCAGCAGTCGGCAACTCGTCATTCATCCTCGGAATCTTGGGACTGCCCATGAACTCCGTCCAGCCGCTTGCAAAACCGGGCGCAGAACTCTCGGTGGGTCATGCAGCCAGTCCTCCGCCCCATGATTCCTCTCTGGGGGATAACCTCTCCCTCGTGAGGTGGAGAGGGAGCGCTCCCAGGCGGGTCGCCACCGAGCCGCGGGCGACGATTGCATCAACTCCCGCTGGACCTGGAACGGCCAGACCTGGCCGCAGTTACATCTGGGTTGCGATAACACCGAGCCTCGGATAACTTCTGACGGAACCTGCATCCTCGCAGTCGGTCTCGCCAGCCGACCCCAACTCGGCGTCCCCTCTGTTCCCGTTCCTGAAGCTGAAGTGGTCCTCGCGCGAGAGCCTCTGCGCGCAGTTGCTGTCGGTCCTCCAGTCGATCCCGCTCGAGGGACCGCATCCCCTCGAGAGCACTTCCGCCGACGAATACGCCCGGAAGTGGGTGCTGTACCACCGCGAGCATCGCGAAAAGCCATGGAGAGGCCCGACGCGGCAGCGCTGCCTCGACCTGCTGGCGCGATTCGCGGGCCCGGCGCAGCGAGACGCCCTTCGCGAGCTCCTCCTTGACGACCGGGAGGGGAGCGTCGCCCGGAGCCGCGCCCTGGAGGGGGCGCGCTCCGTGGGGATTGAACTGTCCCCGCGCGAGTTCGCGGGACTCCTCGACGAGGCCCTCGCAGAGCGCATCTGGGGAAGCCCGCCGCGCGTGGACGCGCTCCTCTCCCTGGCTCGCACGGAGGAGACCTGCGTCGTCGCCGAGCAGGCCCTCGCGCGCGCCACGGCGAAACAGCGCGTCGAGGTGCTCGCCCGCTCGCGGAGAATCCCCTTGCACACGCGGCTCCGCCACCTGTTGCACGCGCGCTGGCTCGCCGAGGACCTGGAGGCGATTCGACGCGATGCCCCGGACACGAACCTCGAGGTCCACGCGGCCGTGGCCACCTTGGAGCAACCGGGCTCCTGGGACGTCCTCGCGCGCCTCGCCCACGAGGAGGTCTCCGAGGAGCAGCTGGACCGCCTGCGCAACGGCCTTCCCACCGAAGCCTTCGTCCGATGGGCGCGGCTGCGCCCCGAGCTGTACCAACAGGCGGCGGAGGCCCTGCGCCTGCCGCTGGCCGAGCTGCGCGCCCACTTCCACGTGGACGACCTGCGCGAGCGCCTGAGCCACGCGGCGATGCACCAGCAGCTCTTCACCTACCTGCCCGGCAACATCGCGGTGAAGCGCCGCGAGACCTTCCCGTTCGCCGCCAGACTCCTGGCCGAGTGGACCGAGGAGAGGCCCCTGCTCCTGAGCCTGCTCCGCCATCCGGATGTGGCCGAACATCCCCGCCGCGCCCTGCTCGCGGCGCTCCTCCTCGTGGACCGGCCGGCCGCCATCCAGTGGGCCGCGGAGGCACTGGGCGCGGCGGAGCTTCCAGCGCTCGTGCTCCAACTGCTCCAGGAGGCGGCACTGGCGCCCAGGCCCGAAGAGCGCCCCTTCTTCCTCGAGGTCTTGCAGGGGGCCGACGAGGTCGCCGCGTGCTTCGCGCTCGAAGCGCTGCTCGCGCTGGGAGGTGTGGGCAGCGAGGCACGGGAGCGAGTGGAGGCCCTGACACGGTCGACGCATCCGGGCCTGCGCGTTCGCGCGGTGGCGGTCCAGGTCCGCGAAGGAAGACGCGAGGAGCTGCCCGAGCTCGCGCGGCTCGCCCGGGAGGCGCCCGAACCCTGGCTTCGGGCCGAGGCCCTGCGCTGGCTGTGCGAAGTGGACCGCGAGGCCTGTCAGCCTTGCGTGGAGCAAGCCCTCACGGACGAGGCCGCCTGGGGCGATGCGCCTCTCGCGGCGGCAGAGGCCCTCCACGCCCTCGCGAAGCGCGGCACGCCCGAGGACCTCTCCTTGTTGATGAACGCCTCCGTCGCCGTGCTGGAGACGTTCTCCAACGCGTCCCGCTACTCGTCCTATACCTACTTCCAGATGCGCTATCTCGTGGATGAGAGCCTGGAGTTCCACCTGGCGCGCGACGAGGGACGCGAACATGGCGAGCTCCCGCTACCCCGGGCGCGCGAGTTCGCCTTCGACATCCTGGAGCATGCCCGGGCGCCGGGGGTGAAGCCTCCCAGGACCTTCTTCCCGCGCGCCCTGTTCGTGCCCTGGAGCCGGCACGAATGGGAACTCGGGGACACCTGAAACCCACGCATCGCGCATCGGGCGGATGCGGGCTGTGGTGTAGCCCCCATTTCGAACGATCAGGTCCCCAACGCCCGCAGCGGACCAGCCTGCGGCGACACGAGGCCATGGGCTTCGTCTCCACTGACCTGCCTGGATCCTTCGGACCGCGGACAGCCCCCTCTCGACCTTCACGTGGTCCGAAAATCCCAGGACACTTCAGGGGGAGCTCCAGCGTCAGGCCGGTGGATTCGGCCGGCGTCCAGCCGGCGCAGACTCGGCGCCAATGCCTCGGTGTGCCAGTGCGCCCCTTCAGCCGGCGCTCATCAGCGCACTTTCCCAGCGTGCGGTTCATGGCAGACCAGGAAGCGCCATCCACTTTCAATCACCCCGTTGTCCTTCATGCGGCTCACCAGAGCTCCGCGCGCTCGCTTCGGATAGGCAACTGGCGGAAGCGGGCGTGGGCTTCCCTCCATGCCACGGGCTGTGCCGCAACACGACGCTCGGAATCCCTCGGAGCGAGATGAAGTCCCCAGCATTTCGAAATGAGCATGCGGGCACATGCGGTATTCTTCGGTGCAGCCATCCCGACCTTGGGGTGCACAGACAAGGAGTTCGTTGGTGGAAACCCAAGTGACAGAAATCGCTCCAAGACTCTACCGGCTCTCCACCTACATCAGCGGCGTCAACCTCCTCTACAACCAGTTCCTCATCGACGCTGAGGAGCCGTCGCTGTTCCACCTCGGGCCCAGGGCGTTGTTCCCTCTGGTGTCGGCAGCAGTGCGCAAGGTGCTCCCGCTCGAGCGGCTCCGGTGGCTCACCTTCGGGCATGTCGAGGCAGACGAGTGTGGGGCGATGAATTCCTGGCTCGCCGCCGCGCCTCATGCACAGGTCGCGCACGGCGCCATGGGGTGTCTCGTCTCGGTGAACGACCTCGCCGATAGGCCGCCACGCCCGCTGAAGGACGGCGAAGTCATGGACCTGGGCGGTAAGCGGCTGCGGAGGCTCGAGACACCACACCTACCGCATGGCTGGGACGCAGGACTGTTTCTCGAGGAAACTACCGGAACGCTGTTGTGTGGAGACCTGTTCACCGCGATGGGCGACGCGCCGGCCCTGACAGCACAGGACATCGTCGGGCCCGCACTCGCTACCGAGGATGGCGGCCACGCGACCTGTCTGACACCTGCGACTGGTCCCACGATTCAAGCGCTGGCTGCGCTGCGACCGCGAACGCTCGGCCTCATGCACGGCCCCTCCTATACAGGAGACAGCACACGGGCGCTGCAGGACCTCGCTGCGGCCTACGACGAGAGGCTCGACGCCGACCTCGCTCGTCTGCGCGGAACGCGGCTCTGACAAACACCGCATGAGGTAGGCCCCATTTCCCATGGGTCGAGTCCTGAAGCGTGTGTAGTTGGCCTGGGGGGAGAGAAACGCTCCTTGGCGGCGTCAAGCAGCGGCAGTGTCTGGGGTTGATTCGAGCAGGGCCCTGTCGAGGCAGCGACGCTCGGGCCAGATACCGGCTGGGAGCTGGCCGCATGGATTGGAACGACCCAGACGCGAACCGCGCCGTCCATCGCGCTCGGCGGCATGAGTCACAGCGGAGAAGTGAGTCGCACCCGTGCCTGGGAGATTGCGACGATGGTGATGCGCGCGAACGCTGGGGAAACTCGATGACCTGTCGCTTGGCACCGGAGGCGTGCCGCGTGAGACTTCCCTGAGCCATGGACAAGGACTGAGCCACCGCGGCCCTGGACGCGCCCGAGGCCTGGCAAGGCTCGCGGGCAACTGTCGTGGTCAGGTTGCCGCGCTTGATGAGGGCGGCGGAGCGCGTCGCCCTGGATGGAGCAGGGAGCGAGGAATACACAGCTCCGACGGGTGTTCGCGCGGCCCGACGCTTCTTTTTCGTCTCAAGGGACGATGCCACTGGGAGACCCGATGTCGCTGCACCGTGGGGTGATGGTGTTGATGCTGTGGGCCGTGCCCGCGCTGGCGGAACCGCCGCCCGTGATTCCCCGGACGCTGTTGTTTGGCAACCCCGTCCGGGACGCGCCCACGCTGTCGCCGGACGGTGAGAAGCTGGCCTGGGTCGCGCCCGATGCGAAGGGCGTCATGCAGGTCTGGGTACGGACGCTGCAAGGCAAGGACGACACCCGCGCCGTCACGAAGGAGCCCAAGCGGGGCGTCCGGTACTACGAGTGGTCGCAGGACTCGCGCACCCTCCTCTACCCGCAGGACTCCGATGGCGACGAGAACACGCATATCTACGCCTCCGACCTGTCGACGGGCGTGGTGCGCGACCTGACGCCCTTCCAGGGCATCCGCGCCCGGATGCTGGCATCCTCGCCCACCGCGCCGCGAGAGCTCCTGGTGACGATGAACCTCCAGGAGCGCACGGGCTCGGACATCTACCGCGTGTCGCTCGATACCGGCGCCATCACGCTCGACACGCAGGACCCGGGCGACGTGATGACCTGGACGGCGGACGCGAAGCTGGACGTGCGCGGAGCGCTGGCGCAGAAGCCGGACGGCACCACGGTGCTGCGCGTCCGGGACTCCGTGCGCACCCCATGGCGGACGCTGCTCGAGGTGCCCCTGCGGGAGAACGTCTTCCCGCAGTACATGGGGTTCATCGGCTTCTCGCGCGACGGAGCGAAGGTGTACCTGAAGAGTCCGCACGGCTCCAACACCTCGCGGGTGGTGGAGAAGGCGCTGCGCACGGGCGCGGAGAAGGTGCTCGCGGAGGACGCGGGCTCGGACGTGTTCGACGTCCTCTTCCACCCCGAGCGCAAGGTGGTCCAGGCCGTGGCCTTCAACACCGACGGCCACATGCGATGGAAGGTGCTCGACGCGAGCCTGCGCGAGGACTTCGAGGTGCTGGGCCGCATGGCCGACGGAGACTTCTCCCTGGTCAGCCGCGACCGCGCGGACCGCCGGTGGGTGGTGGCCTTCGAGCAGGACGCCGCGCCCTTGCGCTACTACACCTACGACCGGTCCACCCACCACGCCGAGCTGCTCTTCTCCAACCAGCCCTCGCTGGAACAGACGCCGCTGGCGCGGATGAAGCCCATCCAGCTGAAGTCCCGCGACGGCCTGACGCTGACGGGCTACCTCACACGGCCGGTGGACGCGCCGCAGGGGCCACTGCCCACGGTGCTGCTGGTGCACGGCGGCCCGTGGACGCGGGACACCTGGCGCTTCAGCCCGGAGGTGCAGTGGCTGGCGAACCGGGGCTACGCGGTGCTCCAGGTCAACTTCCGCGCTTCCGCGGGGCTGGGAAAGGCCTTCCTCAACGCGGGCAACCGCCAGTGGGGCCGCGCGATGAACGACGACCTGGAGGACGCGGTGGCGTGGGCGGTGAAGGAGGGCCAGGTGGATGCCTCGCGGGTCGCCATCATGGGCAGCTCCTACGGCGGCTACGCGGCGCTCGCGGGCGCGGCGTTCAGCCCCACGCTGTACCGCTGCGCGGTGGATGCCTTTGGCATCTCCAACCTCTTCACGTTCCTGAAGTCCTTCCCACCGCAGTGGAAGGTCATCCGAGGCTCGTACGCCCAGCGCGTGGGCGACGTGGACGACCCGTCCGAGCAGGAGCGGCTGCGCACCACCTCGCCCGTCTTCTCCGTGGACCAGATTCGCATCCCCATGTTCGTGGCGCAGGGAGCGAACGACCCGCGGGTGAAGCAGGCGGAGTCCGAGCAGATGGTGTCCGCGCTGGAGAAGGCCGGGCGCGACGTGACGTACGTGCTCTATCCCGACGAAGGCCACGGCTTCTATCAGCCCCAGAACAACCTGGACTACCACGCGCGGGTGGAGGCCTTCCTGGCGCGGCATCTCGGGGGCCGGTTGGAGCCGCTGCCAGAGGAAGGGCGCGTGCCGGGCTCCAGCGCCGTCGTCCGCCAATCCGGCGGCACGGCGAAGTAGGCAGCGCCCGGCATGGGGCGGAGGGGAAGGCTGGCCCTCCCCTAGTGCATGCTCGCGGCGGCCATGGCGGCGAACGACACGTCCCGCCCTGCCCGCCTGGCCTCCAGCAACACGGCGCTGTTGATGAGCCCGACATGGGAGAACGCCTGTGGGAAGTTGCCAAGCTGGCGGTGCAGCCCGGGGTGGTACTCCTCGGCCAGCAGCCCGAGGTCGTTCCGGATGGAGACGATGCGCTGGAACAGCGCCCCCGCCTCGTCGAGGCGACCAACCATGGTGTAGTTGTCAACGAGCCAGAAGCTGCAGATGAGGAACGTGGCCTCATGGCCCGCCAGCCCGTCCACGCCTGTCTCAGTCGAGTAGCGCTCCACGAAGCCAGCCTGGGTCAGGCCCTTTTCGATGGCGGCGACAGTGCCCAACATGCGCGAGTCATCCGCGGGCAGGAAGCCCATGTGCGGAATCAGGAGCACGCTCGCGTCGAGGGCGTCCGAGCCGTAGGACTGCGTGAAGGCCCCCACGCGCGGGTTGTAGCCACGCGCCAGGATGTCGGCGCGGATCTCCTCGCGCAGCGCGCGCCAGCGGGGCAGGCGCTTCTTCAGTTGCTCCGGCGCGCTGGCACCGAACTGCTCGACGAAGCGAACGCCTCGGTCCACCGCGACCCACGCCATGAGCTTCGAGTGCGTGAAGTGGAGCTGGCGCTCGCTGCGAATCTCCCAGATTCCCTCGTCCGGCCGCTGCCAGCTCTTCTCCACGAAGTCGACAATCACCTTCAGCGTGTCCCAGGGGAGCGAGCCGGCCTCCGGCACCCCGTACACGCGTGCCTCGTACATGGCGTTCAGCGTTTCACCGTAGACGTCGAGCTGGAACTGGCCGTACGCGCCATTTCCGATGCGCACCGGCCGGGACTCCTCGTAGCCGGGGAGCCATGGCAGCTCGACCTCGGGAAGACGGTGCTCGCCGGCGACGCCGTACATGATCTGCGCCTCGGCCGGAGCGCCAGCGACGGCACGCAGCAGCCAGTCGCGCCAGGCCCGCGCCTCCTCGAGGTAGCCCCCTCGCATCAGCGCCTCGAGCGTGAGGGATGCGTCTCGAAGCCAGCAGTAGCGGTAGTCCCAGTTCCGGACTCCGCCGAGCTCTTCGGGGAGCGACGTGGTGGGTGCCGCGACGATGCCGCCAGTCGGCTCATAGGTGAGCGCCTTCAGGGTGATGAGCGAGCGCACCACGGCGTCGCGGAATGAGCCCTCGTAGCGGCACCGGCTCGCCCATTCACGCCAGTACTGCTCGGTCCGCGTCAGGTCCCGCTCCGCATCGACAGGGTGCGCCGGCGCGGCCAGGTGTGACGCGTAGAACGTCAGCGAGCAGGGGAGCCGCTCACCTGCTCGGACGACAAAGTCCGCTTCCAGGCGGGACGCATCCCAGTCCGGTACGAGCGGAACCGGGCTGCTGTATGCGAGCGCGTCCGGCCCCGAGGTCAGGGTGGCGTGGTGGCTGTTGCACTGGATCCAGGGGGTCAACTTGCCATAGGCGAAGCGCACCCTGAGGTCGGAGTGCATCGGGACCTCACCTTCGAGCCCCTCGACAATGCGGATGATGTCGTGCTCGGTCTGCCCCGGAGGCATGAAGTCGATGATGCGCGCCCGTCCACTGTCGCAGGTGACTTCCGTCTCCAACACCAGTGTCTCCGGCCGGTAGCGCTGCTGGACGGCTCGGACCTCCGCCGCGGGCCGGAGGCTCCAGTAGCCATGCTCGTTTGTCCCGAGCAACCTGGCGAAGCAGGCATCGGAGTCGATGCGCGGCAGGCACATCCAGTCGATGGAGCCGCTCCGTGATACCAGCGCGATGGTCGTCAGGTCGCCGATGAGGCCATAGTGCTCGAGGGGGGATGACATGTCTGGACATTGGGATGTGAGGAGGTCTCGCGCAACGCTCCGCCCCAGCGCGCCCGGACGGCGGAGAGAGCCTTCGCCGCGTCGGCCGCCAGCACAAGCCCGCGGGCCGGAGCCCCAGGACTTCCCACTCATGAAGCCAGTTGAACCACCTGCTTGATGCCACCTGATTCCGTGAGGAGTGCGGGCGCTTCCTGGATGGGAACCCGATGGGTGATGAGGGCGCGCACGCTCCGCGGGAACAAGAACATCGCTTGTTCGAGTTCGCGGATCGCCAGCTCGTAAGCGCTCCGGCTCGCGTTCACGGTCCCGAGGAGCAGTTGATTCCTCAGCACGATGTTGCGCATCAGGGCGTCCGTATCCACGGGGTTCGGGCCGCCGTGCGCGGGAATGCCGGTGAAGATGAAGAGCCCGTGGGGGCCCAGCGCATCGAGGGCCGCGAACGCGACCTTCGACACGCCCACCGCCTCGTACATGATGTCGAACGTCCCGACCTTCTTCCCAAGCTCCCCGAGGGGCACATCCTGCCCGGAGACGTAGGTGGCACCGAAGGAGCGGATGAGGTTCGCGCGCTCGCTGGCCGCGGGCTCCAGGGAGTAGACGAAGGTGTCGAAGTGGTTCACCACCATGCTCAAGGCGCCCAGGAGTCCCACCGGCCCGGCGCCGAGTGCCAGGACTCGCACGCGCGCGAGCTCCCAGGGCAGCCTCCGCTGAATGGCCTGTACTTGCTCCGCGGCCTTGGCGGCCACGGAGAGCGGCTCGACCAGCACCGCCACGTCGGAAAGCTGGCGGGGCACCACGACCAGGTGCTCCTCCTCTTCCACCACCCACTCCTGGAGGAAGCCGTGCGCCGCCTTGATGCCCCGCTCCCGGAAATCCCCCGTGGCGCAGAAGTCCTGACGCTCCGCGCGACAGGGACGACAACTCGCATGGGGACAGGACCGGCGAACGGTGGGGACCACGAGGTCTCCCTCTCGGACCAGGGTGACGTCCGGGCCCGTCTCCACCACCTCCGCGAGCGCCTCGTGCCCGAGAACGAGGTGGTCGGAGTCCGGAGGAGGCGTCCCATAATGAAAGGCAGCGATCTCCCGATCCGTGCCGCAGATGCCCACTTCGAGGACCTTCAGGAGCACCTGGGAGCCCGTCACGGACCGAGGCTCCGACAGGTCGACGAGGCGAACCTCGCGCGCCTCTGGAAACACTGCCACCGCATGCATGCCGCACCTCGCTCGATGACGGGTCTGTCGTCCAGATGAATAGCCACGGCCTCGCGACGGAAAGCAGGAGCCGGACGGCCTCACCGTGCGGCCGTGCCACTTCCTCGCAAGCCGGGGAGTGCGAGTCGGCTCCCTCCCCCTGCTCGGCGACAGCTTGATTCGCAGGTGCACGGTGCACACCGATGTGCCGTGGCGACGAAGGACACGAAGGGGGGCGTTTCGCGGTCAGGCCTGGTGGGACAGCGATGCAAAACCGAAGAGGCCCCCACCCACCGGCTGGTCGCCCCCCTGCCCGTGCGAGGCCCCCCGGCCCAGTGAGAGGCCCCGGACGCATTCGTGGCGTCCACATCGATGACCCACGTCTGTAATCCGACCATCACGCGAGGCCCCGCACGAGGGCACCCATACGCACACGGAGGAGAGCCATGGAGTACGCATCGATTCTCGGCATTTCGGCCCCAGCCAGCCGCGTGGGCCTGGGGACCTGGGCCATGGGCGGGACGCAGTGGGGCGGCACCGACGACGACGAGTCGGTGCGGACCATCCACGCGGCGCTCGACCTGGGCATCACGCTCATCGACACCGCGCCGGCATACGGCTTCGGGCACTCGGAGGAGGTCGTGGGCAGGGCGCTCGCCGAACGAGGCGGACGTGGGCAGGTCATCGTGGCAACCAAGGTGGGGCTGGAGCAGCGCGGGGACGGAGTCATTCGCAACTCGTCGCGACAACAAGTCACCCAGGAGCTAGAGGTCTCGCTGAGGCGCCTGCGCACCGACTATGTCGACCTCTACCAGGTCCACTGGCCGGACTTCTCCACGCCATATGAGGAGACGGCCCAGGCGCTGCTCGATCTCCAGCGCGCCGGAAAGATCCGCGCGATCGGCGTCTCCAACTACTCCATCGAGGCGATGGAGCGGTTCCGGAGAGTGGCGCCGCTCGCCTCGGCGCAGCCCCCACTCAACCTCTTCGAGCGGGAAGCCCTGGAGGACATCATTCCCTGGTGCCGTGCGAATGGCGTGGCCACCCTCACCTACGGCGCGCTCTGCCGGGGACTCCTGACCGGAACGATGAACGAGAACACCCGGTTCGAAGGAGACGACCTGCGACAGACCGACCCGAAGTTCCTGTCTCCGCGCTACCCACAGTACCTGAAGGCCGTCCAGCGGCTCGCGCAATTCGCGCGCGAGCGCTACGACAAGGGCGTGCTCCCGTTCGCGGTCCGCTGGGTGCTGGACCAGCCCGGCGTCACAGTGGCGCTGTGGGGAGCCCGCCACCCCAGCGAGCTGGAGCCGCTGCGGGACATGATTGGCTGGAGACTCGACGACGAGGCCCTGACGTACACGGACTCGGTCGTGAACGAGTCCGTGCCCGAGCCCGTAGGTCCCGAGTTCATGGCGCCCCCTGAGAAGCGTCCGGAAGCATCGGGCGAGCGGCCAGGGGCGCCCATCTGACCCTCGTCGGGAGCATCCTGCGACCCCTGGGCCTCCCCAAAATCCGGTCGCCGCGGCCTGCCTGCGCCGAGGCCGCCAGGACGCTCCCACGCTTCAACGGGTCCGAAAATCGGGGAGCAGACCATCGCGGTGCTGAAGATGGCGCGCTCAGCCCCCTTCCCCGGAGAGGGAGACGCCACCCCCTTCTCCGCCGCCAACCGGGCTCTTTGGACGCCTGGGCCTGAATCAGCGCAGCGGCAATCCCAGCCGCATTGCCAGGAATGACCGCATCACGTCGGACGCGGCCTGGGTGTATTCCTTCGTCATGCGGCCATGAAGGTAGAAGGACGTACGGAGGCTCGCGGTGCCGAACTCCACCGCCAGCGCCGCGATGTCCGGCGACCCGCGCGGGATGTCGATGCCGCGCGTCGCGAGCAGGCCGCGCGCGAGCGTGCCGAGGCGCGCGATCGTGGATTCGAGCGCGCGAAAGCTCACATCCGAGACCGGCCCGGTCAGCAGGACGACCTGCGCCGCCGGATGCGTGCGGTAGAAATCCGCCGCCGCCTGAACCATGCGCGTGATCAGCTCCTGCCAGTCCTTGGCCCCCGCGAGGCTTTGGGCATGGCTCGTCAGGTGCGCTTCCAGCGCCCCGAGTTGGCGCTCCGCGAGCTCGTTGAGCAGGGCTTGAGGGGTCGGGAAGAACTTGTAGATCGTCGACCGAGGGTACTCGAGACGTTCCGCCAGCGTCGGGATCGAGAAGGCCGAAAGCCCTGATTCGAGCAGCAGCTCCTCCGCCGCCTGGAGCACGGCATCGACCCGGACCTTGGCGCGCTCCTGCTGCGGCTTGCGCGCCACGAAATCGGGGTTGGGGGCGGATTGACGCGCATCGTTAGCCATGGGACTCGACTCCACTAGGCGACAAATGTCGCCTACGACACTTTAGCGACAAATGTCCCCTTCCGGGGCGGGAGGGGAAGGGACCCATACTTCGCGTGCGACTCGGAAACTGACTTCTCCGAGCACGCGCCCACCCGGTCGGACCGAGGCCCCATCCGACCGCCCCACAGTATGTCAGCAGGAGGGACGTCATGGCGGCACGTCTGACTCGAAGCGTCCTCGTCGCGATGTGTTTTGTGAGCGCCGGCATCACACCGGCGGCAGCTCAATCGGACCTGCTCGGCAGCAAACGTGGCGGGCACTACTGGTTCGAGTTCTGTGCGGGCAAGTCCGATGCGACGCTCTTGCCGCCCGACCCACGGTCACTCGTGACGCCGACGTCGAACAAGCACGTCGTCTTCAATGTGGAGTGGCACTCGTGCATGGACCGGGCTCCGCTGACATGTGGCGAGCTGCGGTCGAGCAACGCGGCTGGAGGGCGGCTGCTCGGCGGAAACGGAAGTCCCGATGCCGGCTGGGAGTTCAGCGGCCATTCCGCCTGGAGTCTCTGGTCGATGTCGGCGTCCCAGTACAACGCGCTGTGGCTGAAGTGGGGCCTGCCGTTTCGCCCTTCCGACTTCGACACCCTCGTCGCCGAGCGCTACGGCATCCCGCTCAGCCCGCAACGCAATCCGTATCCGCTCCCGTTCGAGGATCCGAACCGCACGAACGGTGGCTCCGGCCAGTTGCCGATGGCACTGACCCAGACACGCAATCCGGACGGCTCGTGGAGCGGACAGATTGGCGTCACGTGTTCGGTCTGTCACAGCGGCCAGATTGGCAAGGCGAGCGACGGCGCGGGCCTGGGGGCGTTGCACGGCACCAACGGCCTCACCGACGTGACCCTGTTCTTGAGCGAGCTCGGAGGCCTCAACCCCGCCTTCACCATCGCCTCCCTGAACCGCATCCGCGGCACGGGCAACATCACCAACTTCCAGCTCTTCGCCCTGCTCACGATCTTCGATGCCGACGGGACGATCCCCGGCGTCTTCCTCAATCCGGAGCTCTGGGCAGCCGGCTCGACCGGCACGGAAGACCCGCCGAACTGGTGGAACCTCGGGCACCGGCCAGTGAAGTTCTTCGACGCCGGGATGAGCAGCGACGCCACGCGCATCGAGCTCTCGTGGTACATGCCGGGCGCCGCACTGCCGAACTACCAGGACGGCTACGACTGGATCCTCGACAACGAGTACCAGGCGAACACCTGGATGCTCGGTCTGAAGTCGCCGGCCTACCCTCTGCCGGTCAACACGGCCCTCGCGGAGCAGGGGGCCATCCTGTTCCACACGCTCGATCTGTGGGCAGCGAACCGCAACAACCCGGTCGTGAAGCCGCAGCAGGCCGGCAACGGCTCGTGCGCGAGCTGCCATGGAGCCTACGCGCCGCGCTACGTGAACGATCCGAACTTCCTCGCCAATCCCCTGTTCGAGGGCATGGCGGCCAACGTCACGCCGATCGAGGTCGTCGACACCGATGACGCCCGACTGCTCGCCAACGACGGAGCCGTCGAGACCCAGGCCAGGTACAGCTTCTTCGGGTACGACGGTCAGGAGGGGTGCGCCGACAAGTACAACATGATCGGCTATCTCGCGCAGCCGCTCTACGGCATCTGGGCGTCCGCCCCCTACTTCCACAACGGCTCGGTGCCCGACCTCTGGAGCCTGCTCAAGTCTTCGGACCGGCCGCAGATCTGGCGTCGCAAGTCGAAGTCGCCGAGGTTCGGCGTCGTGATGGGATTCGAGACCGACCTCGCGAAGGCCTATGACCAGACCAAGGTCGGGTGGAAGTACGACACGATTCCGTGCAGCCACCTGACCTTCTCGCCGTTCAACCACTGCAACCCGTGGGATCCGAACGAGACGCCGCTCATCGAGAGCGGGCTGTCGCTGCTGTACGGCAACGGCGCGCTGGCCTGGAACCTCCTCGGAAGCATCGTGGCCCCGAGCTTCTCGAACTCGGACATCGAGGATCGCAAGATCTACAACACCCGGATGTTCAGCCAGTCGAACTCGGGCCACACGTTCACCGACGTGCTGACCGATGCGGAGCGCACCGCGCTGATCGAGTACCTGAAGACGTTGTGAGCCCTACGCCGGCGCGTGGCGGGGATTCGCTCGCCACGCTCCGGCACTGGGCTTGCTCCGCTTCAATGGACACCACCGAAGGGGCAGGTACAGTGTCCGACATGGCCGGAGCGAAGAAGGCGCGGCGGCCTCAGCCACGAAGTCAGGGAACTCAGGGCGACCGAGGACCAGGAATCCGCGCTTCCTGGAGACCCTCAGCACACCCGCCTTCCGCGGCATCGCCAACCTCAGCGCCGCCTTGGCGGGCTCAGGGGCGCTCGCTATCAAGCATCTTCATCAACATGGGTAGGTAGCGCGTGCCGGCGATCTGCTCTGGCGGCACCGTGGCCTCGATGCGAACGACATCGTCAGCGCCCAGCTTGACTTGCAACGCCATCAACGTGTCCTGCAGTTGCGCCACCGTTCGTGCCCCCACCACCGGCACGAGGTCCTTCCACTTCGACAGTGCCCATGCGATGGCCAACTGCGCCGGCGAGCACCCCTTCTCCTGCGCAACCGCCGCCAGTGCATTCACCAGCTTCATGTTCTTCTCGAAGTTCTCCGCGTGGAACCATGGCAGATGCGCTCGCGGCCCGGACTTGTCCGAGGGCTTCGCCTTTCCGCTGAGCAACCCATGCGCCAGCACGCCATAGGCCGTCACGCCGATGCCAGCCTCACTCAACACGGGGAACAGGTTCTGCTCGGGTCTGCGGTTGAAAAGCGAGTACTCGATCTGCAGGTCCACGATGGGGTGCACCTGGTGCGCACGCCGAATGGTGTCGGCGCCCATCTCCGAGAGGCCGATGTACCGCACGTACCCGGCCTTCACGAGATCGGCAACCGCCCCCACCGTGTCTTCGATTGGCACCGCGGGGTCGAGCCTCGCCGGCCGGTAGATGTCGATGTGATCGACGCCCAGGCGCTTGAGCGAATAGGTAATGAAGTTCTTCATCGCCGCCGGCCGCGCGTCAAGGCCGATGAACGCACCGTCAGGCGAACGAAGCGCTCCTGTCTTCACCGACAGCTTCACCCGGTCCCGCCGACCTTCGAGCGCCTTTCCAATGAGCAACTCGTCTCCACCCGCGCCGTAGAAGTCACCGGTGTCGATGAGGTTCACCCCGCGCTCAATCGCTTCGTGAATCACTCGAATGCCGTCGCCGTGGACGAGCGCTTCCGAGCCAAGCGCGATGGGAAATACCGCAGGGCCGCCGTCGCCGAGAGTCCTGAATTCCGAGTTCATTCGCGCCTCTAAATTACAGGTTACAAATTTCGTAACTTGCAATGACCTGGCTGTCAAGGGGATCGTCCCGCCATGCCGCGGACCGGACTCACAGCCACCGAACTCAGGACCCGCGCGATCGACGTCACGCTCCGGCGCATTCGTTCGGACGGCTTCGAGAAGGTGCGGCTCACCGACGTGGCCCACGAGCTCGGCATCAGTCACGTCGCGCTCTACGCGCACTTCGCGAACAAGGAGGCGCTGCTCGACGCGGTGCTCGAACGCTGGCTCACGGAGGTGTCAACGGCGCTCGCGAAGGTGTGCGCTTCGAATCACAAGCCAGCCCAGAAGCTCGAGCAGTGGTTCGTGCAGCAGTACGCGATGAAGCGCGACCGCGCGCTGAATGATCGCGCCACGTATGCCGCCTTTGAGACGGCCACGGCGGCGAAGAAACAGTTCGTGAAGGACTACCTCGCGCAGCGGACGGCGCAGCTCGTCGGCCTGCTCGAGGGAGTCGGTGTCGCTTCACCACAGCACGACGCCACGGTGCTGCTCGACGGCATGGCCGGCTTCTTTCACCCACGGCTCATCCTCGAGAGCGCCGAGACGAACCGAGAGCCGGAACTCAAGCGCGTGTTGCAAACGCTGCTCCGAGGGCTCGGCCAGCCGCGTTCCCGGTGAGCCCATGCCGAGACGATGCTTTCTTCCAGACGTGCTCGTGCCGGGCCGTGGCGGGCGCCGGCCCGAGCGTCGGGTCCCATTCGTGACGGAAGGCAAGGCCCCTCAGGCGCGGTTGCCTGGCCGGATGGGCGAGCTCGGGGGGCCCGCTTCACGGCCTCAGGGGCGCCGTGGGGTCTGCGTCGCGAAGAAGTGTTTCACCGCGTCGTCAGCGGCCTTCCGGTACTCCGGGATACGGCTCCGGTCGGCGGCGGCGAGCGCTTCCTTCAGCGCTGGGGCGTCGAGATCCCGAGTGTAGCAGGGCGTGCCGGGCTGCTGGCGCCATGACTCCTCGAGGCCTCCCGCGTCGACCGGGTCGAAGCCGAGCGCATCGATGAGGCGCAGGACCTTCGCCCTGGCCTCGGGCGGTGCGCCGGAGACAGGGAGCGCGATTCGACCGGGCGTGCCCGGGGGCAGGCCCTTCTCGGCGAGGGACTTGAAGTAGATGTTGTTGAACGCCTTGACCACCGGCCTCCCGAGCTGCTCGCTGACCCAGGCGCTCTCGGGCTGCCCGCCTTGGAGCGCGGAGATGGCGCCGTCCCGGGTCGGGTAGTAGTTGCCCGTGTCGATGACAACCACGTCTGCGGGCACGCCCTGGAAGAGGTCCTTCGGCAGGTCCAGCACCGCGCGCTGGGGGATGGTGACGACCACGACCTCTCCGCTGCGCGCCGCCTGGGCGGTCGTGACGGGCGTGGCGCCGATTCCGGCCGCGAGCTCCCGGAGCGAATCAGGTCCACGCGAGTTCGCCAGGAAGACCTCGTGGCCCAGCGTCACCCACTTCCGAGCCAGCGTGGCGCCGATGCTTCCCGCTCCGATGATGCCAATCTTCATTCGTGCCTCCTGTGGCTGGGAGCCGCTGATGTGGACTCTCGACCGTTCGGGCCCCCCTATTAACCGCCGTCAACAGCCGCTGCCCGATGAAGTGGAGGCCGCGGTCCACCGCGCAGGAGCTACTTGTACGGCCTCATGGCGGGTCAGCGGCGTCCGACCGTCCTCGCCCAGGTTCCGCGCTTCAGCGCTGCGCGGCGTCCAAGGCAGACTTCAGCCGCGCATGTTGGCGCCGCAGCGTGTCGCCGAAGACATCCGGGTCATCCGTGCCACGCGAAACGATGAGTGCGCCCTGCACTGAAACCACGAGGTCCTCGGCGAGTTCGCGCGCCGCAGCCGCGCCGACGCCGGCCTCCGTCAGCATGGCGCCAACCGCCTGCATCCACCGCCGGAAGGTCTGGGTCAGCTGGGGATGAAACAGCTTTCGCGCGCTCCCCGTCACGAGCGCCGCGAGGATGCAGGGCCGGGTGCCGCCACCGTAGAAGGAGCGCAGGGCCGCGAACATGGCGTCGAGGCGGCGGAGGGGAGGACGTTCCGCGCTCAGCGCGCCAATGATGTCTCGCTCCAGCCAGGCCCTCGCCTCTTCGAGCACTGCCGCCCCCATGTCCTGCTTTCCGCCGGGGAAGTGGTGGTACAGGCTCGACTTGCCAAGGCTGGTGGCGGCCGACACATCCGTCAGGCTCGCGCCGTCGTAGCCGCGCTCACGGAAGAGCTCGAGCAGCCGCGCGACGAGCTCCTCACGGGACATGAGTGGGGCTGGCATGGGTGACCTCTCTGTACCTTTCGGTACAGACTAACGCCCCTACTCCCGACGCTCAAGGGTCAGCACGCAGCGAGAGTTGCGGCGCGAAATCGGGCCCTTTATGCACCGAACGCTCGGTACAACGAGCCTCACCCCGGAGTCGCTCATGTCTCCCTCGCAGAACTCTCTTCCCACGCGTCGCGCCTTCGGCCTGCTGGCCGCGGCCGTGCTCATGTTCGCCGCCATCCGTCCCACGCAGGCCGCCGCCGCCGGGAACTCCGCCGATAAACGACGTGTGGATGTCCAGGTGCGCTACCGCACCGTGCCCCTTGACGGAGTGGATGTTTTCTACCGGGAGGCGGGCCCGAAGGATGCGCCCGTGCTCCTGCTGCTGCACGGCTTCCCCACGTCCAGCCACATGTTCCGCGACCTCATCCCCGCGCTCGCCGACCGCTACCGCGTCGTGGCGCCGGACTACCCCGGCTTCGGACAGAGCGCGGCGCCACAGCGAGGGACCTTCGACTACACCTTCGACCGCTACGCGGACATCGTGGAGAAGCTGACCGAGCACCTCGGACTGCGGCGCTACGCGCTCTACGTCATGGACTACGGCGCGCCAGTCGGCTTCCGCCTCGCGACCCGACACCCCGAGCGGATCACCGCGTTGATCGTGCAGAACGGCAACGCCTACGACGAAGGCCTCGCCGGGTTCTGGGACCCCATCAAGACCTACTGGAGTGATCCCAGCCCGGCGAACCGCGAGGCGCTGCGCTGGCTCACGTCCTCGAAGGCCACGAAGTGGCAGTACACGAACGGAGTGCCCGACACATCACGGGTGAGCCCTGACGCGTGGACGCACGACCAGGCATTGTTGGATCGCCCGGGCAACGCGGACATCCAGCTGGACCTCTTCTACGACTACCGCACGAACCCACCCCTGTACCCACAGTGGCAGGAGTTCTTCCGGAGCCAGCGCCCGCCGACGCTCGTGCTGTGGGGCAAGAACGACGAGATCTTCGTCGCGGCAGGCGCGGCCCCCTACCTGCGTGACAACCCCAAGGCTGAGCTCCATCTGCTGGACACGGGCCACTTCGCGCTCGAGACGCATGGGCCGCGGATGGCCGAGCTCATCGTCGACTTCCTCGCGCGCCATCCGGCGAAGAAGCGCGTGGAACGATAGTCCCTCATGCAGACGGAGCCGGTTTCAAGGCCGGCTCCGTCTCGTCCGTGTACGCTCTGGTGGTGACGCTCTTGAAGCCTGTCGCTGCGTGATGAGTGGGTCCAGGCCACCAGCGACAGCGCGTCAAGGCGAGTGAGCGAGGCTCGACCAAGCCCCCTTCGTTTCTTGACCCGAGTCAATGAACCAGGCGGAGGCCCCTTCTACTCTCGAGGCCACGACGGTGCATCACGGCACCGCGCCTCGATATGGACACAGCCAATCACAAACCCGGCAGGGTCTTGGGTCTCCTCTTCATCCTCCCCTTCTTCGCCTACGGAATCGGCTCCGCCGTCATCGGCTCGATGCTGGAGGGCGCGGACCCGCTGTCCCAGGTCATCGAGCACCGCCCCCGGTATGTCGCCGGTGCACTGCTCCTGCTCCTCAACTCCGCGACCGTGGTGGGCATCGGCGTGCTCTTCTTCCCCATCGGTAGGAGGCACCACCCGGATATCGCCCTGGCCTACGTCTGCGCGAGGGTGATGGAGGCGCTGTTGTTGACCGTGGGAGTCCTCTTCCTGCTTTCCATCCTCCACCTCGGGGAAGGTGCACGAGGCCTCGGGGCCTCCGGGGCGCGGGAGCTGCTGACCTTGACGACGCTCCTCGCGAGAGGAAACTTCTGGGCCTACCAGCTCGCCATGCTCGTGCTGGGAGCGGGCAGCGTGGCGTTCTGTGTGCTGCTGTTTCGCTCCGGATTGGCGCCATCCTCCCTGGCCCTGCTCGGAGTGGCCGGCTACGCGCTGCTGGCGCTGGGGTGTGTCCTGGAGCTCCTCGGGCTCCCCGTGGGAACCCTCCTCTCGCTGCCAGGGGGGCTGTTCGAGCTGGGCCTGGGCGGCTGGCTGATGGCGAAGGGGTTCCGGCCCATCACCCGCTCCGCCGCGGCGTAGGACGTCCGCCCCTGGACGCGAGGCGCTTGCGGATGCGGCTCAGGGACTCGGGCTTCACGCCGACGTAGCTGGCCAGTTGGTACTGCGGGACGCGCTGGAGGAGGTCGGGCCGCGTCTCGAGCAGCCGCAGGTAGCGCTGCTCAGGCGTGTCGATGACGTACGCGGCCAAGCGGTCCTGCTGCTCGGCGAGCACCTGCTCCATGGCGCGCCGGGAGAGGGACTCGAAGCGCGGGAAGCGCGCGTAGAGGTCGCTCTCCCTCTGTTCGGTGCCCACGACCAGCGTGGTGTCCTCGGCACAGACGAGGAAGTGCTCCGCGGGAGTCTTGTTCATGAAGCTGCGCAGGGAGAGCACCCACTGTCCTTCCGAGAAGAAGCCGTTGCTGCGCTCTTCACCGTCCACCAGGGAGTACTGCCGGACGCAGCCTTCCAGGACGAAATAGCATTCGGTGCAGACCTGCCCCTGCTCCAGGAGGAAGGTGCCCTTCTTGAAGGTCCCCACCACCATGCTGTCCAGAATCGCCTGGGCCTCCTCCTCCGAAAGCGGGGACAGCCTGGCGAAGTAGTCGAGGAGCTTGTGCTTCATGGGAATGAAGGGAGCGTAGCAGCCCGACAGCGAGGAGCCCCAGCCGCGGCGGCAACTTCACTGACGCAGGGGCTGCCGCCCACCGCAAGTATCGCACTGTCGGGGAGACCGCCCTGGAAGCGCGGCGCAGGGCGGTTCCCTTTCGTCCCATGCTCGGGACTGGCGCGTTGCACACCATGCGATGGAGCCCGAGGTGAGAGGGCAATTGTTGGAGGGGCGGCCACGGGATAGAAGTCTCCGACGCGGAAGGAGGAGTGAATGTCGAGTCGAACCGTCTCCCGGAGGGCGTTGCTCCAAGGTGCGTTGGTGGCCGTCGCATTCAATCCCATGAGCCGGAGCTGGGCCTCCACGCTGGAGGCTGGCTCGGTCCCCCTGCCACCACTCGATGGCGAGTTGCTGATGGACACGGCGTCGCGGACCTCGGCCGCGGAGGACTTCGGTCACATCCTCCACCGCACGCCGTGGGCGGTGCTCGTTCCCGGCTCGGTGAAGGACATCGTGGCGATGGTCCGCTTCGCGCGGCGCCAGGGCCTGAAGCTCGCCGCCGCTCGGGGCCTCGGTGAGAGCCACAGCACCTTCGGCCAGTCCCAGGTGGTGGCGGGCATCGTCATCGACATGTCCACGCTATCGACCATCCACGAGATTGGCGAGGACAGCGCCTGGGTGGATGCGGGCGTCCGGTGGCACGAGTTGCTCCAGGCCTCGCTTCCCAACGGCAAGAGCCCGCCGGTGCTGACCGACTACATCGAGCTGAGCATCGGTGGGACGCTGTCGGCGGGGGGCATCGGCGGGCAGGCGTTTCGCGGGGGCCTCCAGGTGGACAACGTCCTGGAAATGGACGTCGTCACGGGTCGAGGTGAGCTCGTGCGGTGCTCGCGCTGGCGTGAGCGGCCCCTGTTCGACGCCGTGCGCTCGGGCCTGGGCCAGTTCGGCATCATCGTGCGAGCGAGGGTGCGGCTCGTCGAAGTGCCGCCCCGCGCTCGGACGTACATCGCGCTGTACAACGACCTCCACCTCTTCATGGAGGACCAGCGGCGGCTCATCGAGGACGGTCGCTTCGACTACGTCGAGGGCTCCGCCGTCGCCTCCAACGGGGGTTGGGCATATCAGCTCGAGGTGGTGAAGTACTTCACCCCGGGCTCGGAGCCGCACGATGCGAGACTGCTCGCGGGCCTGGGCTTCCAGCCGGGAACGCTCCAGGTGAGCGACGGCAGCTACTTCGACTTCGCCAACCGGCTCGCGCCGCTGATCGAGCTGCTCAAGCAACTCGGCGTCTGGGGCTTCCCCCATCCGTGGCTCGACATGTTCGTCCCCGCCCGGTCCGCCGAGTCCTTCGTCCACGAGGTCCTCTCGCAGACCACCGAGGCCGACATGGGGCAGGGGCCCATCCTCCTCTACCCCTTCCGCTCCTCGGCGCTGACCACGCCCTTCCTGCGCATCCCCAACGACAGACACATCTTCCTCTTCTCGCTGCTGCGCACCGCCATTCCACCGACGCCGGAGAACGTCGCATCCCTCGTGCGGAAGAACCGCGCCATCTTCGACCGGCTCACGGCCATCGGCGGGAAGATCTATCCCGTGGATGCCGTGCCATTGAGCCCCGCCGACTGGCGCCGCCACTTCCACCCCGACTGGGAGCGGTTCGAGCACGCGAAGCGGCGCTACGACCCGGACCGCATCCTCACGCCGGGACAAGGCATCTTCTGATCGACGCCACTCCAGTCATGCTGCCTCAATCGGCGCCTGTGCCTGACTTCGCTCCGCCGGCCGCCGCGTCGATCCGCGTGTCCTGGGCAATCCAGTTCACCTCCCAGGTCTTGCCGCCGTCGTCCGAGAAGGCCTGCTCGAAGCGAACCGAGGTAGGCGTCACATCCGAGATGACGAAGCGCACCAGGATGGCGCGCCCGTCGAGCCGCTCCTGGGCGTAGAACTCACCGCGTCCGTCCTTGAACTCGCCCACGGTCGGCACGGCGAGGGTGCCGTCACGGCTGTTCGCGAAGTGAAGGCTCCACTGGCGCGTCTGCGGATTGTACAGGCGCAGGTTGAGGCCCTCGAAGTGGCCCCCCTCTCCGTCGGCCACGAGCTCCACGAGGTTGCCGCGGCCGTTCCACACCTTGCGCACGGCAGTGGTCCCCTTCATCTCCACCCAGGTGTTCGAGCCCGTCAGCGGACGCAGGCGCCGCTTCAGGTGTGTGCGCCAGGTGCCGATCTCGAAGTCGAAGTCGCGCTGGCCATCGCGCCGGGCAGGCGCGGAGGTCGCGCGCTCCTGGGCAAGCCCAGAGAGCGGGTACAACACGAGCGCGGACAGGCAGGCGAAGAGCAGGTGGAGTGGGTTCATGCACGCGAAGCTAGAGTCGTGCGCGACGCCCCGCTGTCAGGAACCTGCTCGGACCTGCCGCAGCTCCGCACGCAGGCGCGCGGGGCTGCTGCCCAGCACCTGGCGCACACTCCGCGAGAGGTGGCTATGGTGCGAGAAGCCCAGCTCCAGCGCGAGCCGCGCGAGGTCCCGCTCGCCCTCCGCGAGCCGCTGCAGCGCCGTGAGCACCCGCAGCTGGCGGCGGTAGGCGCGCAGGGACAGCCCCGTCTCCGCGTGGAAGAGGCGCATGAGGTGGAAGGGCGAGCAGCGGGCCTCCCGCGCCACGGTGGAGAGAGAGAGGTTCTCCGAGAGCTGGGCCGCGAGCAGCGCGCGCACGCGGCTGACCGTGCGGCGCCGCGCGCCCCGGTCTCCGCGCTCAGAGGCCCCCGCGCGCTGCCTGTCCGAAGCGGCCACCTCGAGCAGCGCGAACACCGTCTCCTCGCGCGAGAGCCGGTCTCCACCCGGGTCGCGCAGCGCGGCACACACGCGCGCGTGGCGCAGGTGCACCGCGGCGCTCAGCCCCAGCTCCGGATGGTCCGGGCCACGCCGGCCCCACAGCTCGTCGAAGAGCTCCGGTGCGAGCTTGATGACCGTCGCATCGTCTCCCTCCGCGCCCGGATGACCGACCCGGTAGTCCACGCGCGGGTGGTGCAGCAGCGCGGTGCAGGGGTCGGCGACGAAGCACCGCGGTCCCCGGTGGTAGCTGAAGCAGCCACGGCGCAGCAGCACCAGGTGTCCCGGGTCCCCGCCCCGCTCCTCCGCGGGCCCCGCGCGTGGATGCCGGCAGCGCGAGTCGAGCACGCGGAACTGCTCGGACTCGAGGAGGGTCAGCAGTTGGGCCATGGGGCTCCACTATCCTCCCGCGCCGGGCGCGCGGGAAGCCCCCCGCAGAGGGTGCGGAGGGAACTTCGAGCCGTCGTCGGCGATTCACGGAAGGATTCTTCTGACGGGAGGTCCCCTTCGTCAGGAGCACTGAAAGGACGAAACACCATGCCTGGACTGAAGTCCTTCACCCCACCTTCGTCGCGGCCTTGACCGTCCTCGGCGCATTGACATGGACCCGGGACGCGTCGGCGGCCCTGAAAGTAGCGAGCTGGAACATCCAGAACTTCGGTCAGCAAAAAGCGAAGAATGCGGACATCATGCAGGTCATCATAGACACCGCCAAGCGGTACGAACTCATCCTCGTGCAGGAGGTCAAAGACACGACCGACTCCGCAACAATGACCCTCCTGAACCAGGTCAACGCCGCGACCGGAAACGCCTACAGTCTCCTCGTGAGCAATCGCCTGGGCCGGAGCAACGCGAAGGAGCAATACGCCTTCCTTTGAATCGGCGGTCCAGGAAGTCGGTTCCCTGGTCAAGGCCTACGACGATGCAGTGAAGCGCTGGGGCATCAAGAACGGCGTGGTCATGGGCACGCTGAACGCAGGCTGCGCCTATTTTCCCAAGGAACGCTGGAAGACGAATCCCCTGTGTTCGGACTCCCGTTTCACCTGGCTCATCAGCGATGATATCAACACAGTCGTCGGCAAGAAGAGCTGCCCATACGACCGAGCCGTCGTGGCGGGCGACAAAATGCGCGCAAATGCCAAACAAGGCTCCACCGTGTATGTGAGCGACGACCTCAAGCTGAGCGCGGATTCAATGGCCTTGGTGAGCGACCACTATCCGATCCAGTTCATCATCGACTGAGCGAGGTTCTCGGATACCTTGGGAGTAGCCCAGTCCCGTGGACGCCCGGGATGTGGAGGAAGGACCACCCCAGAAGCAGAAGAAACTCCAGCATGGATAGGGGCCCCAGCACTCCTCGGGCCCCTAGCCTGTCGCCGTCGGCAACAACAACCTCTCGAGAACCCGCGCGTGGCGCGGTTGCCCGCGTCGTCTTCGGCGAACCCGCGCTACAGCTCGACGGCTGGGAGGGCGTCTCCCATCTCCCCCGGCCCATCTCCGCGGTGCTCACTATCACCGAGCCCGAGCTGGCCAGAGAAGTTGGCGCCCCAGCACTTGACGCTGCCCTCATCGAAGGTGGCACACATATGGAGGGAGCCAGCCGAGAGGGATGTCACGGCACGGCCCGTACCGAGGTTGACCCGAGGCAGCGCGTCGCCCATCTCGCCCGGCTCAGCTCCGCGGGGCTCCCCATCGCCAAGCCCGAGCTGCCCCAAGCTGCCGCGGCCCCAGCACTTGACGGAGCCGTCATCCAGGAGCACACACGCGTTGTTGTTGCCGACGGCCAGCGCCCTCGCGGTCCGCCCCGTCCCCAGGTTGACCCGAGGCAGCGCATCCCCCATCTCGCCCGGCTCATCGCCGCGGGTGGCCCTGTCGCCGAGCCCGAGCGCGCCATACTGGTTGATGCCCCAGCACTTGACGGAGCCATCATCCAGGAGCGCGCACGTGGAGAGTTCACGGGTGGCGAGTGCCTTCGCGGTCCGCCCCGTGCCGAGCTTCACCGGGGACAAGGCATCGCCCATCTCACCAGGGCCATCTCCACGGGGCGCCATATCGCCGAGCCCGAGCTGGCCCCAGGCGTTGTCGCCCCAGCACTTGACGGAGTCGTCATCCAGGAGCGCGCACGTGTGACGCCCCCCCACGGCGAGCGCCTTCGCGGTCCTCCCCGTGCCGAGATTCACCGGAGGCAGCGCGTCCCCCATCTCACCCGGGTTGTCTCCGCGGGGCTCCACATCGCCGAGCCCGAGCCCGCCACCGGCATTGCGACCCCAGCACTTGACCAAGCCATTGTCGAGGATGGCACACGTGTGCTCGAGGCCCACGGCGAGCGCCCTCGCGGTCCTCCCCGTGCCCAGGTCCACGACGGGAAGCGCGTCATCCATCTCGCCAGGGCCATCTCCGCGGTTCACCGTATCGCCGAGCCCGAGCTGACCGTACTCGTTGAGACCCCAGCACTTGACCGAGCCACTCTCGAGGAGCGCACAGGTGAAGCGTCCACCCAGGCCAAGCGCCGTCACCCGCTGGCCAGCGCCAAGGCCACCGAATGGGAGGCCACTGCCCATCTGGTTCTGAATGCCGCGACCATCCCCTCGGGACTCGGTGTGCCCGAGCCCGAGCTGGCCCGCGCTGTTGTTCCCCCAGCACTTGAAACGGCCGTCCGCGAAGACCGCGCAGGTGTGCCCCTCCCCGGCGAAGACCGACTCCAGGGCATAGTCACGGACGCGCACGGCGACCGACCCTGTCCCGGTTGCGCCGTGGCTGTCCGACACCTGGTACTCGAAGCTGGCGACGCCCACGAACCCGGGCGCTGGCGTGAACCTCACGTCGTCACCGTCGAGCTCGACCGTGCCATTGTGCGCGTTCGCGACCTGGCTCACCGTCAGCGAATCCTCCTCCACATCGCGGTCATTGAAGAGGAGCGTCGCCACCGGGATGCGCAGCGTGACATCCTCGCTGGCGACGGCTGAATCCGCGACCGCAACAGGAGCGTCATTGACCGGCTTGACGGTGACGGTCACCGTCGCGGCGCTGGAACTGGCCCTGTCGCTGACCCTGTATTCGAACGTCGCCGTCCCGAAGAAGTCCGTCTCCGGGGTGAAGGTGACGTTTCCACCGTCCAGCGTCACGCTCCCATGAGTCGCCTCCCCGACGAACTCCACCAAGAGGGTCTCGCTGTCGACGTCGATATCGTTGGCGACGAGCGTGGCGGACGAAATGACCAGCGCGACGTCCTCGTCCGTGCTCACGGTATCGGCAACGGCAACGGGCGCCTCGCTCACGATGACGGTCACCATCGCGGTGCTGGTGCCGGTCAGGTTCCTGACGGTGTACTGGAAGGTCGCCGCCCCCGTGAAGCCCGCCTCCGGGGTGAAGAAGATCTCTCCGCCGTCCAGTTGCACGGTGCAATGGACCGCCGCCCCCACGCCGGTGAGCATGAGCAGAGCGCCGTCGCCCATGTCGTCGTTCTCGGTGAGCGCCTCTCGCTTGATGGTCCTCCCCGTATTCTTCTTCGTGTACAAGGTATCGGCGACGGCCACGGGAGCGTCGTCCACGGAGTGGACCGTGACCTCCACCGTCGCTGTGCTGGTCATGAGCCCATCGCTGACCGTGTAATCGAAGCTCGCATTCCCGAAGTAGTTCGCCTCCGGGGTGAAGGTGACCTTGTCGTCGGCAAGCGTCACGGTGCCATGCACCGCCGTGCCGACGCTCGCCACCCGGAGGGCGTCACTGTCGACGTCCATGTCGTTGGCGAGGAGCGTTGCCGTCGGGATGACCAGCACGGCGTCCTCATCCGTGCTCGCGACATCATCCGCGGCGATGGGTGCATCCCCCACGGGGGTGACCGTGACGCGCACCGTCGCGGTGTCCGTCAGGCGTCCATCCCCCACCGTGTACTCGAACATCGCGTTTCCGGAGAAATTCGCCTCCGGGGTGAAGGTGACGGTGCCGCCGGCCAACGTCACGCGGCCATGGGTCGCCGAGCCAACGGAGGTGACCGTGAGCGAATCGCCGTCGGCGTCGACGTCGTTGGAGACGAGCGACGCGCCTGGAATCACCAGGGCGGTGTCCTCCTCGATCGTCACCAGGTCCTCGACTGCGGACGGGGCCTCGTTTGTCGGAGTCGGAGGGGGTTTCTCCCCGCCTCCACATGCGGCGAGGGCCACGGAGAACAGAAGGACGGAGCCCCGGATGTCGGAGAAGAATCCGGGAGTGCGGGTCCAGGGCCCCAGCCACTGGACGGAAGTGAGTCTCGAGTACAAACGAACGAGTTGGTGCTTCACCAAGCCCCCTCAGCAGAAGAAGCCCCCTTCCGGAGAAATCCGGCGGGATGCTGCCCCCATAACGGGGCCCGGAGGCGCAGGTCGCAAACGCCGCCAACCCGGCCATCCCATGTGCTCCTCGCTCACACCTCCCCCGTCAGCAGACGGGCGACCCGTGTAACGCCAACCCATGCCAGCGTAGACTGCGCCGATGTCAGGCCCTGCCACCATCAAGGTCTCGTTCATCGATGTGGAGACGAGCCTCCCTCTTGGAGAGGCAACGCTCCCCCTCGAGACCCTCCCTGCCAGCTTTGAGGTCGCGACCACGCTCGAGCTGAGAGGGCAAGCCTATGAGGTCGTCTCCGCCACGCCCATGACGGCCCGGGAGTTCCAAGCGACCGGGTCGCTGCGGCTCGAGCTGCGAGCGGTGAAGGTGGCGATGGTGGCGCCGAGCGACATCCTCTATTCGCTCCCGACCCTCGCCGACGAGCTTCCCGTCATTGAGAAGGGCTCCTCGAAGCTTGAGCGGCGGGTGCTCGAGCTCCACGAGGACGATTGGCGGCAAGTCGAGTTCGTGGCACTCGCGCTCCAAGCCCCCGTCGAAGGTGAGCTGAAGGCCATCGCGCGGATACACACCGAGCACCGCACGGGGCCGGGATTCGACGCGCTCCACATCCGCAAGAACGTTCCCGCCCCCCTCGAGGGTGTCCGGCTTCCGCTCGCGGACTTACGAGACGCATTGGGAGAAGCGGCCTGGTGGCTGGAGGGACTCTCGCTCCGAGGCGGCACAGGACTCGTCGCGAGCGGCTTCGCACTCCAGGTGTCCTCCGCACTCGCGCTGTACGGCACCGAACGCCAGGGATATGTCACGACGCTGGGCCTTCAGCGCACGGGGGCCAGCGCCGACCTTGAAGGAGTTGCCCGAGTGCTGGCGGCCCTCGCCGAGCAACACCAACTCTGCCTTGTCGATTGGTGCCGGGTGGATCGCGTTCCGCCGTCCCTCCAGAACCTCCACGACTGGCTGACCGGGCGAGGCTGAGCAGCCCCGGCGCACTCATAGGGAACCAGGCCCAGGAGGCGCCATCCAGCGCCAACGAGCGAGCGTGCGGCGTCACCCGCCCTACAAGCCCAGCGAGGTGGCAAGTGCTCCGTCTCCCCCCAGGCTCCGCGTCCATACCTCGCGGTGACAAGGTCACTCACTGAAGTGCGTGGAGCCGGTCTGGACATGCCTTTCCGCCCTACGGACCGAGGCGACGGAACGGCGTGTGCTCGTCCGCCAGCGGCCCCGTGATTGAAACGGCCGGGCCCCACTCCAAGCTTGAAGTGAGCGAAGACGACAAGGAGCCCCATCGATGGAGATCAAGCCCCAGGCCATGGCCATTCCCAGGTCGACTGAGCACCTCGAGCGGGGGAAGTACGGTCCGATCTTCCCGAAGACCCCCGCCTGCTACGGCTTCACGATTGTCGCCAACGTCAAGCAGGGACGCGCTGACGCAATGCGCGCCTATGGCCCGAGGATAGCGGAAGCCCTCGAGACCAACCCCGACCTGCTCGCCCCCCTCAAGCTCCACTACCTCCGCTGGGTGCTCTTCGACGACGACACCCGCTTCATGTATCAGGGCATCTTCGACACCGATTTCGACAAATACACCGAAGACGCGGTCGTGCTCTTCTCCCAATCCGGAATCAACACCGCCTTCGAGAACCTGGAGGGGTTTCCCATGGACTGGAAGACGAACACGCCTGCGTTCATCCAGTTCATCCGAGACCACCAATGCAACAGCTTTCTCGAATACGGCGAGTACCCATACTTCACGGGCGACGAAATCAAGAAGGCACTGAAGGTCAAGGCCGCGCTCGCCGAAATGCTCGAGCAGATGCAATAGAGGCCCATCATGAGTGAAACGTCGGGGCGGACGTACAACCAGAACCACGCGCCGAGGCGATACACGAAGGGGCATCGGAGGGTCAGCGTCTACACGTCCTGGAGCTACCCGGGAGAAGCCAATCGGAACCCCGCCGAACTGGACAATCGGTTCTCGACGATGACCGAGGTTCGCCGGGTTCTCTGGCCCGATTACGAGGCCCAGCAATGGGCAGACCCGCTGAGGTTCCAGCAAGGCATCGCGGGCTCACTGGAACTCTTCTTCTGGGCGTGGGTGAAGTTCCAGCAGGTCATCGAGGAGGTCACCGGGCACAAGGTCCCCATGTTCCAGCGGGTCGACCAGGCGGGCTTCTCCTTGCCACTCGACGAGCGGGTCCTCTCCGATGCGGATACGCTGCTCGTCTTCGGGCTGGACCACGACGTCACCGGGCAGGTGGCAGCTCCGGAAGAGATAGAAGCGGTCCGCGAGTTCCTCGGGCGCGAAGGCACCTGCCTGGTGATAGGCCCACACCACGACGTGGGGCACTCGCAGGACCAGGCGGAGCGCGCCCTGGAATACGCCCATCATGGCGACGCGCTGGTGCCTCGGCAGCAACGCTTCGGCGGCTATACGCGCTCGTTGATGAAGGGACTGGGAATCCCCGTCGAGAACCGCTGGGGGCTCCGCCCGGCCGTCGTCAAAGGTACGAACCGAAGCGCTCCCTTGACGGTGATGGAAGACCTGGATACGCGCGGCTGGCTCTCCGGGGTGCGGAACTTCAACTTCCACATGCACCTGCCGCACTATGCGGTCACGACGGAGGACACCCGGTCGGTTCGCGTCCTGGCGAAACAGCCGATCGACCTGACCCGGCCACATCCCTTCACGAACGAGGGGAACACGGAGTTCAACGCGCTGGTGTGGCTGCCGCCGGACGACGGCAGGGCCGGCGATGTGCTGGTCGCTGACTCCACCATCTTCAGCACCTTGTTCGGAGCGGACGAGAGCCTCGTGCGCTTCTGGAAGAACCTCGCCACGGTCCACTGATGCTCGAACTGGATGACATCCAAAGCGGCGTGCTGCGGCCCCGTCCTTCTCCGTATGTCGCGACCTACGTCCTCCTCCGCATCGACGACCGGAGGGCGGGGCGGGAGCTGATGAGGCGGCTCTGCCCCGCGGTGAACACGGCCGCTCATCCAAGCAGCCCGGTCGCGGATTGCTGGCTCAGCGTCGCGCTCACCTACCACGGCCTCGAGGCGCTGGGCGTACCACGGGACTCGCTGGACAGCTTCGCGTGGGAGTTCCAGCAGGGGATGGCCGCCCGGGCAAAGGCGCTGGGAGACGACGGCGAAAGCAGCCCCGAACACTGGGAAGCCCCGCTGGGAACGCGTGATGTCCATGTCGTGCTGACGGCACTCTCGCCGGAGCAGGTCCAACTGGAAGCGGCGCTGGAGCGCGCGCGCCAGGCCCTGCGGGAGCTTGGCGGCGTCACGCCGATATGGCGTCAGGACTGCCACGCCCTGAGCACCGGCAAGGAGCCCTTCGGCTTCAAGGACGGCATCAGTCATCCGGCCGTCGAGGGGAGCGGTATCTCCGGAAGCAATCCCCACGAGGCGCCGCTCAAGGCCGGCGAGTTCGTCCTCGGCTACCCCGATGAGACCGGCAGTCTACCGCCGATGCCCTGGCCTGACGTCCTGGGGCGCAATGGGACGTACGTCGCCTTCCGCAAGCTTCATCAACGGGTGGCCGCGTTCAGGCAGTACCTGAACGCCACCGCAACGCCCCGGGAGGACGAGGAGCTCCTGGCAGCGAAGATGATGGGGAGGTGGCGAAGCGGCGCACCACTGGCGCTGTGTCCCCACCACGACGCTCCGGACCTGGGCGCTGATTCGTCGCGGAACAACGCCTTCCTCTATTCAGATGACCCGACTGGGTACAAGACGCCTCCCGCGTCGCACGTCCGGCGGGCGAACCCTCGCGACGCTTCCGTCGCTGGCGTGGTCAGACTCCACCGGATGATCCGGCGCGGCACGGCCTACGGGCCCGAGCTGCCCGAGGGTACCCTCGAGGATGACGGCGCCGAGCGAGGACTGATGTTCGCCTTCATCGGCGCGCACCTCGGACGGCAGTTCGAGTTCGTCCAGTCGGAATGGGTCAACGGCGGTGACTTCCTCGGACTGGGCGATGCGAAGGACCCCCTTGCCGGCGCGAATGACGGGAAGGGCGAGTTCTCAATCCCGAGACGGCCCATCCCCAGGCGCTTGCAAGGCCTCCCGCGGTTCGTGGTCACCCGTGGAGGCGAGTACGGCTTCATGCCCGGGCTCCGGGCACTGCGGTGGCTCGCGGACCTGCGGACATGAACGGCCCGGAGCGCATGGATGTCGTCGTCATCGGCGCGGGCCCCGCGGGGCTGCTCGCGGCCCTCAGAGCCGGCGACCTCGGCGCGAGGACCGCCCTCGTCACTCGCGACGCGTTCGGCGGCATGGCGGCCCACGACGGGCCGGTCCCGGTGAGGACGCTGGCGCAGGCGGCACGGCTGCTCCGAGACGCCCGGGAGCTGGGGCGCTATGGCATCACCGTGAATGAACCGGTGCTGGACTATGGGCGACTGCTGACCCGCGTGCGCGAGGTGACCGGCGAGGTTCGCGCGCAAGCGGCCCTGCGCGAACAAATCGCCGCGGCGGGGGTCTCCGTCTACGAGCACGTCGGCGCGGCACGCTTCCTGGACCCGCACACCGTCGAGACCCCACGCGGGCCGTCCTTTCGAGCGGACAAGTTCATCCTCTGCACCGGCGGCGTGAGCCGGCGCCTCCAGCTCCCGGGATTCGAGCTCACGGCGACCCACAGCGATGCGTGGAGCCTGACCGCCGTTCCGCCAACCATGGTGGTCGTCGGCGGTGGCGCCACGGGTGTACAGGTCGCGTCGGTCTTCACCGCGTTCGGCACGCGGGTGCAGCTCTTCCAGGCCGCGACGCGCATCCTCCCGACCGAGGACGAAGACGTGTCGGCCGCCGTCGCGGAGTCCTTTCGTCAGGCCGGAATGGTGGTGCGCGAGGACTTCGGCGCCATTGAACGCTTCGAGAAGACACCGAGCGGCGTGCGGATGGTCTTCGTGCGAGACGGTTCGAGGGACAGCGTCGAAGCCGCGCTCCTCGTCGTCGCGGTGGGCTGGACGGCCGACACCGCCGCGCTCAACCTCGCGGCCGCCGGAGTCGAGACCGACTCGCGCGGGTTCGTGCGCGTCGATGCGCATCTGCGGACGTCCGCGCCGCACATTCTCGCCGCCGGAGACGTGACGGGGCGCCGGATGCTGGTCCCCCAGGCATTGCAAGATGGATTCGTCGCGGGCTCCAACTCGGCGCGAGCTCCCATGGTGACCGTCTCGGACGAGGTGTGTCCCATCGGCAGCTTTACCAATCCCGAGTACGCCCAGGCGGGCCTGACCGAGGCGACGGCGCGTCGAACGCACGACGTCGTCGTGGCCGTGGTGCACTTCGACACGACGACGCGGACCCTCATCGATGGGCGAACGGCCGGCTTCTGCAAGCTCATCGTCGACCGTGCTACGCGGAAGATCCTCGGTTGCCACGTCGTGGGCGAGCGGGCCGTCGACCTGGTCCAGACCGCGGCGATTGCCATGGTGGCGGGGATGCAAGTGGACGAGCTGGCCCGCGTTCCGCTCTCGTTCCCCACCTATACCGGGGTTCTCGGACGTGCGGCCGCCATCGCTGCCCGCCAGCTTCAAGTCAACGGGGACCGAGCTCGCATCGCAGAGCTTCTTTGATGTAGAGGACCACGGTTCGCCTGCGCCGGTCGACTGGTGCTCGGTGCTCGGAGACCGCGCTCGGACCGGCGCGGCGACCCCACCATTTCCGGATGGCTCCCAGGAAGAGGGCGCGGCAACCGCTGGTGTGGCACGGGCCAGCCTGACGGTTTGACCCTCGAGCCCCTAATCCTGCGATTTGCAGCGCGTTCCCGAGTCATACACCTCAATCCACTTCGTGCGCTTGCCGAAATAGCTCCGGACTTCATTGCAGACGCACTGGTCTCTTCCTACGAGCGTCCGGTACGTGTCGCTACTGTAGTACCTGTAGTCATGGGACGAGAGACACAGTTCCCGAGGTCCGTCCAGGAAAGCATCGGAGGGGCCCGGGTCACAATTCATCACTTGCTCTGGCGGCACACGATACGGCTTTGGGCCACACCCCATCATCAATGCCGCTGCGAGCAGCTGCATCTGAAGCAGGTCCTTCATCAGCATCAGGGGCCCTCGGGGAATAGCATCACATTGCACCTGTGGCAGATTAGCACCACGATCGCTCCCTTCTCGTGGAGCTCCATCGGATTCGCGCCCCTCCCGCGCTTCGTGGGGTTCCCTCGAATGCGAAGCGGATCGAGCCCACTCGCTGTGAACGTCGCCTCCGTAGTATATGGTCGCACGTCATGAAAGACAGAGAAGCGAGTTCGGGCCCTCGGCCCCGAGAAGTGGTGGAGCGGTGGGTGGAGCGATTCAACGCAGCAGATGTCGACGGGCTCGTCGCCCTCTATTGCGAGAACGCGGTGAACCATCAGGTGGCGAACGAGCCCATTGAAGGCCGGGCTCGAATCCGCGAGATGTTCCAGCGGGAGTTCGCGGCAGCCAAGATGGTCTGCGTCGTCGAGCAAATCCTCGAAGATGCCCCTTGGGCGATTCTGGAGTGGAAGGATCCGCTCGGACTTAGAGGCTGTGGCTTCTTCCAGATCGAGGACGGGCTGATCCGCTTCCAGCGAGGCTATTGGGACAAGCTCTCCTTCCTTCGCATGCACGGGTTGCCAATCGAGTAGTCAACCACGTGGCGAGCGCCGCGAGTCATAGGATTGAGAGATGAATCCGTTTCCCAAGGTATTGAAGCGCCAGGACTACATCCAGGAAGGCGCCAACCCGGCGCCTGGCGCGATGCTGCTGGCATGCACCGTTGGCAGCGATGACGATGTTCCCAAGAGCCGCGTCATCGTCGTGCGTGATGGCCTCGAACTGGCGTTCCGCTTCACCGGTGACTCCGCCGTATCGATTGACGCGGCGGCGAAGGGGCCCGGTTACGTGCTCGGAGAGAACGGGACGATCATCCGCTTCGACTGGCGCGGCGCCACCTCCGCCGCGGAGCTCGAGCAGTCTCGGCGGAGCTTCTCGATTCCCGCTGTCGAGGACCTGGGGCCATTGCGGCGACTGCGGCTGCTCGGCAGGGACCTCGTCTGCGCCGGTTCGGTGGGACAGGTCTATCAGCTTGTCGGCGACCGGCTCACCGCGTTGCCCCGGCTGAGGATCGACGGCGAAGACGTGACCATCGAAGACATCACGGGCCCATCCGCCGCCGACATGATCGCGGTGACCTCCGATGGCCATGGCGCGCGATTCGACGGCAAGGCCTGGCGCAAGCTGGCGCTGACCAGCAGCTCCAGCCTGAATTGCGCGTGCCGCCTGCCGAGGGGGCGCTACGCCATCGCTGGCGACAACGCGACGCTGTGGATCGGCTCCGCGAACAAATGGCGGGCGGTCCCGGCCCCTGAACTGGAGCGCGACTACACGGGCATCGCCGCGGACGGCGCGACGATCTATCTGGCACACATGGGCGGCATCGATGTCTACGAGGGAGGAGCGATTCGCCCGCTGAAGATTCCGAGCCGACGGCGGAACGAGTTTGTCGTGCTGCGCTCCGGGCCTGATGGCATCGGGTCGTTCGCCGGGCGCAGCGTGGGGTTGATCGCGGCAGGCCAGTGGCAGGTGATGGTCTGACAGCTCCAGACAAGCGTCAGGTCAGCGGCGACGCGGGAGCATGATGTGGCAACCAGGGACGAGGAAGCCGAAGTGGACATCGTCCCTGCGTTCGTCGCGGCCTGAGCGAAGCCTGGGGTTCCCATCTTCGCGCCTCGGTACCGTGTCCGACGGGATGGAACAGATGTGCCCCCACGTCGTGCCGTGGTAACCGATGGTGACGTGAACCCGGCGATTCCCTGTTGCCACCACGGTGGCAACAGAGGGGTCGTACGTCATGCGTCTCACCTCGACCAGGGGCGCACACGATGTTCACTCTTTTGATCAATTGGTTCGCGGTTCTCCTCTCGACCGTGGCCCTGCAGGTTCTCGGCGCGGCGTGGTTCATGGGTGTCATCCCGAAGCCGTATGCACTGGCGCTCGAGCGCACCGACCTCGTGGGCCGCAAGCCGGAGCCGATCTTCATCGCGGGCCCCCTGCTCTGTGGATTCGTGGTGACGCTGGCGAACGCGGTTCTGCTGCGCTCGTTTCACATCGACGCGATGTCGAACGCGCTCGTATTCGGAGCCATCAGCGGGGTCGGCTATCTCGTCGCCACCGTGTTCAACGTCGCCATCAACCCGAACATCCCACGGCCGGTCATGTACGGTGCCATCAACGCGCCCTACTTCCTGCTCAGCAACCTCGTGAGCTGTGCGATTCTTACCGCCATGGCATAGCGTAGAGGGCGCATGCGACGCGCTGACCGGTTGTTCGAGATTCTGCAGGTGCTGCGGCGGGCAAAGGGGCCGATGACGGCCAGCGCGATCGCCGAGCAACTGGAGACGAGCCGGCGCACGGTGTACCGGGACCTCGCGGCGCTGATGGCGCGTCGCGTGCCGATTCGCGGAGAAGCGGGTGTCGGCTATGTCCTCGAGCGCGGCTTCGACCTACCGCCGTTGATGTTGACGCCGAGCGAAATCGAGGCGGTGGTGCTCGGCGCACAGTGGGTGGCGGCCAACGCGGACAAGACGTTGTCGTCAGCCGCGGGAGATGTGCTGGCGAAGGTCGCCGCCATCATTCCGAAGCACCTGCGCGAGCTGGTCGACGACCCGGTGGTGGGCACTCCGCCGGCGAGGCAGAAGCATCCGGACGGGGTCGTCGACCTGAGCCGACTGCGTGAGTGGTCGCGGAAGCAATTGAAGCTCCACATTCACTACGCCGATGCGGAAGGCACCACGAGCAAACGCACGGTGTGGCCGATTCTCGTGGGCTACGTGAGTGGCGTTCGCGTGTTGGTCGCCTGGTGCGAGCTGCGCCGAGATTTCCGATTCTTCAGGACGGAGCGATTCCTCAGCGTGGACTTCCTCGACACGCCCTACCCCGAGCGCCGTTCCACCTTGCGCCGGCGCTGGGAAGCCCAGCTGAACCACACGAAATAGACCACAGGGGTCACCCCGCGCGGGCCTCGGAGGAGACCGAGACGTTGACGCCCGGGTAGGAAGTGGAGTCCTCCCGGAGGACGGGCAACGTCTCGAGCGACGAGATGTCGCGAGCGATGCCTGGTCTATGCGCCCGCGGCGAGCGCATCGGCGAGCCTGGGGAAGCTGGGCTTGAAGCCGAGGTCTTCGCGGATGCGGCGCCCATCGAGGAGCACATCGAAATCGCGCGCGAACGCTGCGTTCGAGCCGTCAGGCGGCGGCGCGCCCACTGACGCGAAGAGCGTGGCGAGGTCAGGGGCCTCGTCGTCGACGACGTTGTAGATGCGATGCGCGGGCGCCGGTGCGTCGAGCAAGCGAGCGACTGCCTGTGAGACGTCGACATGGTGGGCAATCGACATGCGTTGGGCCGCCGGGAAGCCTCGCATCATCGGAATCGCCTCCGCGATGTGAGGATCGCCGTCGCCGTATACGAACGGCAGCCGGAGCACGCGGACGTCGAGTCCTTCGATGCCGAGGAGGAAGCGCTCGGCGGCAAGCTTGCTCATGGGATACGCCACGGTCGGCGCGCAGGGGTCATCCTCATGGGCGTAGCGGCCACCATTCGAGCCGTAGACCAGGCCGGTGCTCGTGAAGATGAAGTGCTTCACGTAAGCCGCACGGGCGGCGCTCGCGAGGTGCTGCGTGCCGAGGTCATTGACCGCGTGCGCCTGCTCGGGAGTCGCGCCGCGGAAGAAGGCGGCACAGTGGACCACGGCGTCGACGCCGCGCACCGCGGCCACGAGCGAGTCCGCATCGAGCAGATCGCCCTGGGCGAACTCGACACGGGGGCCGTTCAGGACGGCGGCACGCGTCGGCTCTCGCACGAGGGCGCGCACGTGATGGCCATGCTCGACGAGTCGCTTGGTGAGTCGGCTTCCGACCTTTCCGGTCGCTCCGGTGACAAGGATTTTCATGCGCGGAACGTAACTGTCCGCGACTCGTCGAGGATTGGAGAAAGCGGACACGCGCGCGCCGACTCTTGCGCCACTGTCGCCCGCGAGCCAAAGTCATCGGATGCACGCGGGTCCCGTTCACCATCGTTACATTGCGCCGAGCGCATCGGTCGCGTCGGCCGTAGCGGCGCTGTTCGTGGACGAACGCGACCGCGACCTGCCGGGCGTTCTGATTCCGCGTCCAGAGGTCCATCTCGTCGTCCGGTTCGGGCCGTCGGCGCGACGGGGCCTCGACGCATACGTGTTGGGCGGAAGACAGAGGGTGCATCGAAAGTTCATTCACAGGGGGCAGTGGACCGTGACGGCGCGTCTTCACCTGGGCTCGCATGAGGCGGTGCTCGGCGCGCCGGCCTCCGCGATTGCCGGGGGTATGGTCGCGCTCGGGGAGCTATGGGGCGATGCCGCAACCCGGCGGCTCTTCGATCGGCTCGGTGACACCCGCGATACAGCCGATGCGGCTGCAATCCTGGAGAGAGCGATCTCCGAACGCCTCGCGCGCGGGGACGGACGCAGCGCCCGCGCGCAACTCGCTCTCGACGCCGCCGAGAGGCTGACGAGCGCGAACGTGAACACCGTCGCTGTCGACATCGGTGTGAGCGAGCGGCATCTCCGTCGCGTGTTCCGTGAAACCGTCGGAGTGAGCCCCAAGGCCTTCGCGAAGCTTGTCCGCTTCCATCGCGCGCTACGCGCCGCCCGTGAGGACGAGCACGCCAACTGGTCGAGCATCGCCGCCGACGCCGGCTACTACGACCAGGCGCACCTCATCGCCGAGTTCCGCGCGTTCACGGGCGTGACGCCGCAGAAGTTTCTCGGCGAGCTCCGCGCGGCTCCGTTGATCGCCTGACGCCGGGCTCGCCCAACAATCCGAGTCGGTGCGAACCGCTGGGCATGCTCCGCTACAGTAGCGCTCCCGCGCTTCGTAGCGAGCCAAGGAGAGAGTCGTGTCGTTCCCCCCACGAGTCGCAGGGGCAGCCCTGGGTCTGTCGGCCGCGGCCCTCTTCGGTGTGAGTGCCCCCATCGCCAAGCTGCTACTCCCTTCCAGTACACCGCTGGTGCTCGCCTCCCTCCTCTATCTCGGTGGTGGCCTCGGCCTGGCAGGCCTCGAATGGCTACGCAAGCTGCGACCGCGCGCATCTTCCGGGCGGGAGGCTCGCCTGACACCAAAGGATGCCCCCTTGCTTCTAGGGGTCATCCTCTGTGGAGGCATCTTGGGGCCGGTCCTGATGTTGGTGGGCCTGCAGCGCATGTCGGGCGTGGCGGCCTCCCTCCTCCTCAACTTGGAGGGCCCCTTCACCATCCTCCTGGCGCTCCTCATCTTCGGCGAGCACCTGGGCCGCGCCGGAGCGATTGCCGCGGCCCTCATCATGACCGGCGCCGCGGTCCTGGGCTTCCAGGAAGGCGAACTCCGCGGTGACGTGCTCGGCGTCCTGGCCCTGGCAGGCGCCTGCCTCGCGTGGGCCGTGGACAACAACCTCACTCAGCGACTGTCCCTCAAGGACCCTCTCGCGCTGGTGCGCATCAAGGCCCTTGGTTCGGGTGCTTGCACGCTCGCCCTCGCATTCCTCACCGGGCAGGCCCTGCCAACCGGCTCCATCCTGGGCGCAGCCCTGGTGCTCGGCTTCGCCAGCTACGGACTATCCATCGTCCTGGACGCCTATGCGCTACGCATGGTGGGCGCGGCGCGTGAGGCCGCATACTTCGCCACGGCCCCGTTCGTGGGCGCTCTCGTCGCGGTGCCCCTGCTTGGCGAGCGGCTGCGCCTCCTGGACCTGCTATCGGGCGCGTTGATGGCCGCGGGCGTCGTCCTTCTGCTGCGGGAGCGGCATGGCCACGAGCATACGCACGCGGAGTTGGAGCACGAGCACCTGCACGTCCACGACGCACATCATCAACATCCACATCCCTCGGGCACCGACTCCGAGGAGCCGCACAGCCATCCCCACCAGCACGAGCCGCTGACGCACGACCATCCACACGTCTCGGACCTTCATCACCGGCACAAGCACTGACCGGATAGGGCCAGGAGCCAACGAGTCACCCCCCGGGCTTCTTGGTGAAGATGGCGTACAAGTCATCGAGGACAGCCGAGGCGCGTGCGAGTCGTTCCTCGTCGGCGGGGTGATTGAGCGCAATACCGGCCACCAGGCGCTCGAAGCCGGCCACCTCGGGGCGGCCGAACCTCGAGTCTTTCAAGTCGATGTCGTGCACCAGCTCCCCCAACGCGACGAGCGCGCCATCATCGAGGCCAAAGCGCCGCAGGAGCACCTCGAAGGTGCACAGTTCCCCCACGTGCGTGTACTCGCCCTCGAACATGTCGAAACGCAGCTCGCCGGGACCGACCGAGTGAGACCTGCCCGGGACAAAGCGGAAGCGCGCATCGGGGTCGATGAAGCGGCGAATGAGCCATGCAGAGGCCATGCGGTCCACATGAATCCCCCTGCGTGTCACCCAAGTCGCCCCGCACGGCCGCGCTTCTGGGACCGCGGCGACAGGCGACTGCGGAGACTCCTCACTCATGGCGCGGGCGATCCTTTCGTCCAATGCGCCCAGCAACCCCTCCACCGTTTCGCGGCCCGGGGCACTGAAGAAATCGATACGCGCCACCTCGTCGAGCCGCCGCCGCAACCGCGCGAGCCCTGCCGAGAGCGCCTGGAGCCCCTCCTTGCGCACGGTGCGCCTCGAATCTCGCTCCAGCGCACGCGCTTCCTCTGCGAGCGCATGGTAGTCGGCGTCGCGTGCCGCGACGAAGAGTGCCTCCACGGCGGCGTCGTCGAGGCCCTCGAGCAGTTGGGCCTCCAACACGCTTGCTTCGCCCCCCTCTCGCGCAACTTCCTGGGCCACCCACTGCACGTCCTCACGAGTGTCCTCGTTCGCCGGCAGCACCCACGCCGAATTCTTGAGCAAGACTGCGCCAATGCGCTGCAGATGCCGCCATATCTTGACTCGAGAGTAGGCAGGCTGAGCGGGGAGCTGCTGCAGCAGCAGAAGCCAGCGTGCAGGAGAGCTTTCGGTCACGTGCCTTCTCTCCGTGGACTCATTTCGCACTCCTTGGCGGAACCGAAAGATACGTTCGTATCATCCCATTCTCGGCAGAAATGCCTATATCTATTGGGTGGTTCACCCCAAGGGGCACCAGGTCCGCAAGGAAGGGGCCACGTGCCCCCCAACCCAACGAGGAGACACATGAGTCTACGGATGAGACGAATAGCTGCAGTGGTGGCGGCGAGCGCTCCAGCGCTCTTCGGGTTGTCCGCCCATGCCGCGGTACCGGATGCATGGAAGGCGTGCGAGAAGGAAGTCGCTCGGTTCTGCCCACAGGCCAAGAGCAACGAGCCCATCTTCCAATGCCTCGAGAAGCGCGAGGAACTCGGAGCAAAGGCAGGGATTTCCCGAGCCTGCAACGAAGCGCATGAGCGATACGAAGCAAAGAACGGCAAAGCGGAACCCGCGGGCCGGGAGCACCATCAGCAGGCGGAATAATCACCCTGTCCGCGCGGGTGGATAGCTCAGACATTCCGGCGGAGTCAGACGCTCCGACCCAGGCCAAGCGTTCACTCTGACTCGACCCGAAGGCAGAGGCAACGCTTGCGCCAGCACGGCGCGCGAAGACGAGTTCGCTGTCACACAGACGACGGCTCTTCTTCTGGCGGTTTGAGTCGGTGGAAGGACAAGTACAACAACACGTCGTAGAGCACCTTCAGACCTGCCCCCATGAGGAGTGGCGCGACCAACGAGCCATGCTGCATGAAAAGACCTGCGAACGCAGGGGCCACGGCCCACATGGCCACGCGCACCATTTGCGTCACTCCCGCGGCGAAAGTCCGTTCCTCCGGGCGCACGACAGCCATGACGTAGGACTGGCGCGTTGGCACGTCCATCTCCACAAGTCCCTCGCGAAGCAGGAACAGTACAGCAGCGACCCAGAAACTCGGCGCATACGCCGCGGTCATCAGCAGCAGACTGGACGGCAGGTGGGTGAAAACCATGGTGTTCACCAGCCCGATGCGCTTCGATAACCACGCCGCGCCCAGGTGGGAAAGCGCATTGGCGACCCGTGCACCAAAAAATAGCAGCCCCACCTCCCCCGCTCCGACTCCAAAGCGCTCGTGAAAGAAGAACGACAGCAGGGCCGTGGTGAGAAAGCCCCCGCCCAAGCCGTCCAAAGCGAACAGCACGGACACCTTCACGAGCACCCTGCGGCTCTGGGGTGACAAAGGGGGCCTCACGCCACGCACCGGCACCTCCACCTGCTTGGAAAGCGCGAGGTACATGGGAATGGTGAGTCCCAACAGCGCCGTGTAGAGGCTCATCCCCCCACGCAGCGCCGACACCTCCGTCACGGCCGCCCGCTCGCGCAGCAATGCGGGAAAGCCCGCGAGCAGAGCCCCCAGGGCATGCCCCACATCCTGGACAAGGTGGTACCAGGCAAAGGCTCCGGTGCGCCCCTCCGGCGTCGCCGTGGCTGGCAACACCGCCTGCTCCACCACGAGTGCCGCACCCCGGTCTCGGCCCATGCCGTTCAGCATCCCGACGAAGGCCGCGCAGATGATGAGCCACGGAGAGGATGCCCACGCGACGACAACGCCGCCCACCATGCCGAACATCACCAAGGCGAGGAGGAAGTGGCGCCTGCCCAAGGTGTCGGCAAAGAAGGTCGTGGCAACCGTGGCCAGCGCGGCCCCGGTGAGCCCCGCCCCCACCGTCCACCCAAGTTCAGCGGGTGAGAAGCCTAGCGCGGCCAGGTACAGGCCGAGCAATACGCCCACCATTCCGGTGGCAAGTGCCCTGAGAAAGGCGCTCGCGTAGAGAAGCCGTCGGTCTCCCCAGCGACCCACCCACCTCACTCCATCGCTGCGCGACGAGGCCCAACAGCACCGCGCCGAAGATGACCATCGGAATGAGGAGTCTGGCCTTCCACTCGAAGAGGGTTGCGGGCGCGAGCGAAAGAAGGTCGGTAAGAGGCGGCCGAGAGGCTTGTAGGGAACACGGGGCACATCGGTCGTAACTGGGACGTGCAGTCCTCAGTGCGCGCCTGTCCCGGTGGGCGCCGTGGTGAGGATCAGGGCCGAATGCACACCACGCGCGAGTGCCTCGGCCGGGCCCACGCCCCAGTAGTGCAGGAACATCATCCGAGGCTCTTCGCCTGTCATGTGGTTGTGGATGGCGACGACATCGATGTTCGCGGCCCTCAGGGCCTTGAGGACGGCCTGCAGTTCCCCCTCCAGCATGGCGAAATCCCCATCCACCACGGCCCGCTGTGGAGTGCCAGCGAACGCCGCCCAGGTGTTGACTCCCATCGCCTTGCCCATCTCGTGCCAGTGCATGCGCACGGTGCGGCCCACGGTGACCTTGTAGACGCCGTCCTTGTAGGTACCCTTCTGCCCCAGCAGCGCGTCGAGTTGCGCGGCATCGAGCTTCGAGCGAGCGGGGTCGATGGATGCGCGTGGCACCCGCCCCTTGCCGCCACCCGTTTCGCGCAGCCGGGCGAACACCTTGCCCACGGCGTCGGCGAGCTGGCCGGCCTCGCCCATGCCGCCCACGTGCATGAACATCACCTTGGGGCTGTCCCAGAAGAAGTGGTTGTGCAAAGCCGTGACCTCCAGCCCGTTCTGGAGCGCCACGTCCATCACCGGGTTCACCTGGTCCTCGAGCAGGACGATGTCGCCCATCACCATGGTGGCGTCCCCCACGCGCTTGAAGGCGGCCCACGCGGTCAGGCCGAGCGGCGGGGTGAGCTTCACGCCAGCCGCACTCACCTTGAGGTCGGTGCGAGGCAGGCTCACCTTGAATACCCCCTCGTCAGCGATCAGCTCGCCCTTGGCGCTGGCTCTCCGCTCGAGATCCGCGGTGTCGAGCCCCACATCCCTGGGTGAGTTGCCCTGGGATTGCTGGGCATGAGCCATGCCGGTGAATAGCAGCGCGAGGACCAGCGCCAAGCACCTCCAGCCCTCTCTTCTCCGCGTCATCGCGAGTCCTCCTTCTTCGAGTTCCGCAGCCTGGGCACACGCGTCAGCGTGCGGGCTTCTTCGTGGAGATGGCGCACACGTCGGCGAAGCCAACTCCCATCGCTCTTCTGGGGGTGGCGGAGCGACACCAGCGCTGCTGACCCGGCCGCGAAGAGCACTGCGACCCACCGGGGAAGTGCGCACAGACGGCCCCACGGATGGGTTGGACGAGCAGCCGCGGCGGCAACGCGCATCCTTCACCTCGCACCACTCTGCTGCCGCTGCTTCAAGGAGGCATGGAGCACGTCGTAGAGGAACGTGGTCTTCTCCACCGTCTTGTGATCGTCTCTGCCGACCAACGGGAAGCCCCTCGAGATGGTCAGCAGCCCCGGACACGTTGCTCAGGCTCGGCGAAGATGAACTCGGCGGCCGGGTCGATAAAGCGACGTACCAGCCACGCGGTGGCCGTCCGATTGATTTGAATGCGCTTCCGAGCAACCCACTTCATGAGAGCACTCCCCCGAAGAGCCTCGACACGAGCGCGCGGAACAATCCATGCGCGCCACCGTCGAGTACCACCACAACTCCGTTCAAGCGCCTGGACCAAGAGGTGAGCGTAAGGAAGGCAACCTTGCTCAGGATTCCTGTCACCTAAACGACTCCGCTCCTGGCATGACCACAGCCCCGGAGCGCCGGAACGAGGCAGAGAGAATCAGCCCCACCACGCCAGAGAACCAAGCGCAGACAGCGGACTCAGTCCCTGCGACATGGATTCGCCAGATCCTCGAGGTCACTGGCATCCGGGATGACCGCCGCTACCTCGACATACCCCTGCCGACCTCATGCCCAGACAACGCTGAGTGATGCCGCCAAGGAGCATTCCTCCCCCAGTACCCCTCCGGACCAACGACACACGACTCGGGACTTGACCACCCTGACCTGGCTGATGCTGTAGGGAGGCTCCCCACTGCCCGCGCCCCCCTCCAGCGGCTCCTTCTCCCCCCTTTTGCACCAGCCCGGTCTTCGAACAGGCCCCCCCCATTCCGCCAGCAGTCAACCCGCGCTGGTACATGGCAGGCGGCCCAACGGCCCGCTGTCCGTGCTTGCCTCGGGTGACGGGCGAGGCAAGCATGCGTCGACCTCTTCTTCCATCTGGAGCCGCATGATGCCCGCGTGCTGGCGTTCGCTGTCGCTGAGAGTCCTGTGGGGTGTCGTCCTGGCCTGGTGGCTTCCCCAGGAGGTGCTGGCGCAGCAGCCCGTGGGACCCTCGCGGGTGGCCATTCGCGCGGCGAGGCTGTTCGATGGGAAGAACGCGAAGCTGCTCACGGACGCCGTGGTGCTCGTCGAGGCCAACCGCATCAAGGCGGTGGGCAGCAAGCTGACGATTCCCGAGGGGACGCAGGTCATCGACCTGGGAGACGTGACGCTCCTGCCGGGGCTCATCGACGTGCATTCGCACCTGCTGCTGAGCGACGACATCGCGCAGGGGCCGGACAGCCTGGAGGTCACCGTCGCGCGCCTGAGCACGGCGGAGCGCGCGCTGCTGGGAGTGAAGCTGGGACGCGAGGTGCTGGAGGTGGGGTTCACCACGGTGCGGGACGTGGGCAACTCCGGGGTGAACGGGGACGTGGCGCTGCGCAATGCCATCCAGAAGGGCTGGGTGGAGGGGCCGCGCATCTCCGCGTGCACGCGCGCGCTCGCGCCGCACGGTGGGCAGTTCGGGCGGCTCCAGCCGGGGGCGCAGGCGCTCATCGAGCAGGAGTACGTCTCCATCGCCGGCGCGGACGAGGCGCGGCGCGCGGTGCGGCAGGCCGTGTACGACGGCGCGGATTGCATCAAGGTCATCGGGGACAACGGGTACAACGTCCTCTCGGAGGAGGAGCTGAAGGTCATCGTCGAGGAGGCGCACCGCGTGAAGCGCCCGGTGGCGGTGCACACCACGAAGGACGAGAGCATCCGCGCGGCGGTGGCGGCGGGCGTGGACTCCATCGAGCACGGGTACTCGCTGCCGGAGGACGTGCTGACGCCGATGGCGCGCAAGCGCATCTTCCTGGTGTCTACGTATGGCTCGGTGGAGCAGTGCGAGGACCTTGACACGATGCCCGGGGACGAGGCGATGAAGCGCGCGCGCAAGGAGCGGTGTCGCAAGGCCACCGAGCAGGGGCATGCGCAGCTCCGCCGCGCGGTGGCGGCAGGCGTCAGGGTGGCGGTGGGCTCGGACAGCTACACGGAGGTGCCGGGCAAGACGCGCGGCGACTCCACGCTGACCTATCTGCTCGCGTACGGAGAGGCGGGCCTGTCGGCGGTGGACGTCCTGCGCGCGGCGACGTCGAGCGCGGCGGAGTTGCTGCGTGTCCAGGACCGGCTGGGGTCTCTCGAGGCGGGGAAGCTCGCGGACGTGATTGCGGTGAAGGGCGACCCGATGAAGGACCTGTCGGCACTGAGGCAGGTGCGCTTCGTCATGAAGGATGGGAAGGTCGTGGTCGCCCCCGTCGAGGAGGCCAGGCAGGTCACCGCCCCCGCGCACTGACGGGAGCGGAGGCCTCGAAGAGGGTCCCTCCAAGAGCGGCCAAAGGGGGAGGACCCGCGACGTCGACGCCGTAGCGCGGTGAAGAAGCTCGAGCCCCGGGGCTTGGGGCGAGAGATTCCCCACGACGGCATCGCGACGAGGGGAGCGAGCCCAAACAATGCAGGCCGGCGCTGGCACCACCACGTCGCCGGAACTCAGCGAGACGGATGTAACGCCAGGGCTGACTTCTCCTACCGGCGCCGCGCCAGGTCGACGGGCGCGTAGTAGTGCCGGGCGCCGAGCGCGTCGACGCGCCGCCAGAAATCCTGGCCGACGGCCAGACCGCTCGCGTTCTTCTCGGCCGTCTGTCGCCACATCGCCCAGGACTCAGGGTGCAGCCGGGTCGCCTCGGAGAACTCGGCCGCGGCCTCATCGGCCTGCCCTTCCCTCAGCAAGGCCTGCCCCAGACGAAAGTGCGCGTGGGCTTCGGAGATCCCCACGTCGGGAACAGTCAGCCGCGCCATGACCGCCTTCTCGTCGAGGGCGTACGGGCTCGCGCGACCACGGGCCGCCCAGTCGCGCACGGCGTCGAGGTACGCCGCCTTCGTCCGGTCGCGCGCCTCTCGCGCCGCCTCCGGCATCGCGAAGCTCTTCCGATCCATCGCTCGGAAGCTGTCCGTCATGCCCGCGGGCTCGGGCGGTCGTACCATGTGTCCGGTCTCGTCGATCCAGACGGCTTGCGGCACGTTGACGAGGTTGTACGACTCCGCGGTGAGGTGGTCGCGGTCGATCAGACACGGGTAACCGGGTGAGGCCGCCTCGAGCCAAGGCCGGGCCGCGTCGGGCTGGTCCAGCGCGACCGCCAACACCGTGCCACCGTGCTTCTCGATGGTTTCGTGGAGCGACTGCCAGACGGGCAAGTCACCTCGGCAGCCGCACCACGAGGCCCAGGTAACGAGGAAGACCTTGCGGCCTCGGTAGTCGGACAGTCGATGCAGCCGCCCCTCCAGGTCGGGCAATACGAAGTCCGGCGCCTGCAGGGAGGTCAGCGCGGCGGCACGGCGCGATGCGTCCTCGCCGAGCACCCAGAGGTTCCCCGAGCGGCTGTGTACGACAGGCCAGCCCGCCTGCCGCCACACGCCAGCCACGTCGAGGCGCTCGCCAGCAACCAGACGCCGGTTCCCACGAGGGATGGGCATACACGTTTCGCCTCGGCACAGGCCCTCGGGCTTCCACAGCCAGCCGGTGGCACGCTCGAGCTCTCCCATGTCCAGCCAGAGGGCGTCGCCGTCGGCCGTCGCGCGCATGAGGCGCGTGTCCTGCGATTCATGAATCACTCGAATCCCGCTCGTCATCGGAACTCTCCTTGGCTTGAGTCGTGGCCACACCGTACGCGGCGGAGCGAGCCAGGGCGTGCCCGATGCTCGCGCTCTCTTGCCTGATTCTCTCCAAGTGCGCAGAATCGGTTCGAATGCCCGCCAACCTGTCGAAGCGAGTGGACGAGACGCTCCAGGAGTGCCTCCAGCGGCTGACCGAGTACGCGCTGCGGCTCGTCCCACCATCGACGTCGCAAGCCGCGCAGCTGGTGGCGCCGCGCCGTGGCCTGTACCTGCTGCGGCAGCACCAGCGCACGGAGTTCGAGGCCACCATCTACTCCCCGATGCTTTGTCTGATTCTCCAAGGGTGCAAGGAGATGACCTTCGGTGAGCACCACTTTCGCCTGCGCGCCGGCGAGTGCGCGCTGGTGAGCCATGACCTGCCGATTGTCTCACGCGTCCGTGATGCCCCCTATCTGGTGTTGCTGCTCGACATCGAGGTCGACGTGCTTCGGAGCCTCTACGAAGACACCGGCGAGAAGGTGATGGCCGCGACCGAAGCGCGGGCGGTCGAGGTGCATCAGGCCGACTCGCACCTGCTCGACGCCATGGGCCGCTATCTCGCGCTCGCGGAGTCCGACACCGACGCGCGGGTGCTCGGACCGATGTTGCTCAGGGAGCTCCACTACCGCCTGATGATGGCGCCGGTCGGTCACATGCTGCGGAGCCTGCTCCGGCACGACAGCCACGCGAGCTCGATCTCCCGTGCCATCGCGCTCCTGCGGCGAGACTTCCGTTCGCCGATGGTGGTGGAAGAGCTGGCGCGCGAGGTAGGGATGAGCGTCTCGTCCTTCCACAAGCACTTCAAGGCCGTCACCACGACTTCGCCGCTGCAATACCAGAAAGGCCTGCGCCTGCTCGAGGCGCGGCGGATGCTCGTGGCGGGCGCGGCCTCGGTGACCACGGTCGCGTTCGAGGTCGGCTACGAGAGCCCCAGCCAGTTCAGTCGGGAGTACACACGAAGGTTCGGACGCCCGCCAAGCCAGGACGTGGCCCCCAGGGCACACGGCGCCTCTTGACGCGCAGCGCGTCACCGCTCCATCAATACTGGATTTACTTAATATTCTTGATTTATCTTGAGAAATGACTCGCATCGCGCTAGGAGTGTCATGTCGTCAAAACAGCCTGTTTCCGTGAATGGGAGCAGTCACGATGATTCGAAACATCATCTGGGTAGTAGTGTGTCTGGCGGCCTTCGAAGCACGTGCGGCCGGTGAAGCCCTCTTCAGCGTTCAGTCCGGTCAGTGGTCGGATTCCGGGACCTGGAGCGCGGGGCGCGTGCCCGGCGCGGGCGACACCGTCACGATCTCCACCGGTCATACCGTCGTGTTTCAAGTCGATTCGCCGACCCTCGCGGGCGCGACGATTGAAACCGGCGCGGCCTTGACGTTCGACCCCGGCGTCTCCGCGGCGCTCCATTCGACGGGCAGTGTCGTCGTCCGGGGGACCCTGTCGATGAAGCCCTCTTCGCACTCCGTCGTCCACCTCATCGCGTTCGTGAACGTGAACGAAGCCGCCTTCGTCGGAGGAGGGATGGAGGTGGTGCCCACGGATGTCGGCTTGTGGGTGCGGGACGGTCGGCTCGACCTCCAGGGTACGCCCAAGACCGCCTGGACGCGGCTTGCCGGCGGGATTGGCGCCGCGACGAGCACCCTCACCCTGGAAGCACCGCCCGTGGGCTGGAACGCGGGGGACGAAATCAGCATCGTCCCCACCGAAGCCCCCTCGGTGGGAGACCCGAGCTGGAGCGGGTTCGACCTCGGCACGGTCGTGAACGTCTCGAGCGCCACCGTCGTCCTGAATCGCGCGACGAGCCGCGCACATCCCATGGTCAACAACCAGTGGAGGGCGGAGGTCCTGAACCTGACGCGGAACGTCCGCATCGAAGGCACCGGCGACGGGAGCGCGAACCCGAGCACGAACCACCGGGCGCACATCTGGATTCGCTCCGACAAGCCACAGACGCTGAACCATGTCGCCATCCGACACATGGGTCCACGGCGTGTGAGCGATAACGCGACGGAGTCCATCCTCGGCCGTTACGCGCTCCACTTCCATCACTCGATGGAAGGCACCCGCGGCTCCGTCGTGCGGGGAACGGTGGTCCGGGATGCCGGGGCGCATGCCTTCGCCTCCCACATGAGCCACGGCATCTGGCTTCAGGACACCATCAGCTACAACACCTTCGACGAGGCCTACTGGTGGGATGCGGGGGCTGAGCCATCCCCTCATATGAAGCCGAGCGCTTCTTGGAAGACCGGGTGGCGGTGGAGGAGTTCGGCGAAGCGCTCGACGAGGGGCCGCAAGCGCTCTTCCTTCATCATGGGGATGGCCTGGTAA
>NZ_JAKCFI010000024.1 GCF_021412625.1 Myxococcus stipitatus
CGCAGCCCGGGCCGCCTCGTCCTCCGCGCTGGTGGACGACGGCTTCAACTCCTTGGCCACCGGCGGCAACTTCTCCGTCTTCTTGCCGAAGAGACGCCGCTCCAGCGCCGCCATCTTCGCCTCCAGCGCCGTCATCCGCTCGCGAAGCTCTTCGGCTTCCTCGCGCCAGGGGCAGAAGTGGTCTTGGGGAAGCTCGCGTGGCACCAAGTGACAACACCCCGTTGCGCCGCCGTCTGTCCTCGCGTCACGAGGACGTGTGGCCGGGAGGCGTCCAGGCGGGCGGGCGTTTGACTTCGGTGACGTCCATCCCGTCCAGCAGCATCGCCCACTGCGTCGCGTCCAGGTGCACCGCACTCGCGTCGGCGTCCACCTTCGGCAGCCGGAAGCGGCCCGTCTCCAGTCGCTTGTACAGCAGCACGAAGCCTCCCCGACTCCACGTCAGCACCTTGATTCGGTCCCCTCGTCGCGACACGAAGGCGAACAGGTGGCCGGAGTAGACGTCCTCGCCCCAGGCGGACTTCACCAGCGCCATGAGGCCGTCAATCGACTTGCGCATGTCCACCGCCTCGGTGGCCAGCACCACGCGCACGAACGCAGGAAGCGTGAACACGCGCTCACCTGCCCAGCGCGGTGACGAGTTGGGCCACGTACTCGACGTCGGCGCCCACAGGGAACCGCAGCCGGGCTCCGCTGGCCAGCACCACCTCGAGTTGCACGGGACTCTCCCGCGCGACGGCCGCCACCTCCACCGGCAACAGGCGCACCGCGGGGGCCTTCCGGGCGGCCTGGCGTCGGCGCCGGTACACCCACGACTGCAACGTGCTCAACCTCAGCCCTATCTGCGCGGAGAACGCCTTCTGCGTCAGTCCGCTCGCCTCGAACGCCTCGGCGACCTGCAACCACTCCTGCTTCTCACCCGGCTTCGACATTCCGGCCAGGGTCCACCACGACGGCTACCCCGGCAATGCCTCCCGCCACGTTGCTCGCCGGACGGTTACTCGTGACCGACGAGGAAGGCGCGCTCGCGGTCGAGGCGCTGCTGCTCGCGACGAGTTCGCTCTCCGACGTCATCGGCAGCGAGCTGCCGACCTACGAGCTCCCCATCAGCGACGAGCAGGTGTCGGTGCTGGCCGGCACGCTCAGCGGGCCGGTGGGCTCGTCGGGCCAGGAGGCCATGTTCAAGCTCTATTTCTACAATTGGGGCAACGGCCACTTCACGATCATCTTCGAGTTCAACAACGAGCACGATGGCTTCGGGTACGACAGCAAGGGCGGTTGGTTCACCCTCCAGTGACGCGTACCTGCTGACCTCGCCCGCGGGTCGAGGCGCTGGCTGGCCACGTGCGTCCAAAATCGCGGCGCGCGGCACTACCGTGAGAGGCTGCGGCTCGGAGAGTCGCTCGACGATGTCCAGCGCCTGCCGGGCGCCGAGCACCTCGCGCATCGGGTGCTTGGCGCCGCGGTACGCCATCCGCGCCCGAGCAAGCCCCGTCCGCTTCGGTGCTACGTATCTTCCGGCTCGGTGGATGGTTCACGTGCCTTCCGTGGGCGGGTCGTGTCTCTTGCGCCTTGGAAGGGGGGAGCCTCCACCCGCTGTTTCGGCCGGCGTGGCCATTGAACGAGGGTGCGTCGCGGACCCCGCCGTGCGTGGGCCGAGCCATGCTGCGAAGCGACGGTGGCACCCGCGTAGACGACGCGCCACGACGCAGCTGTCAGTACCGGATGGGGCCGGACTCCCGTTCTCAGAGGGAGCGGCGCTTTGCACCGGTCTTGCACTGGCTGCGAGGCTCACCAGTGGAGGAGGTTCTTATGCGATGGATGCGCACGTTGACATTGGGGGTGCTGGCGGTGTCGGGCGGCTGTACCGAGAGCAAGGTGGAGGAGGGACAGGACATCGCGCTGAACGGGCGCCTCCTCGACGAGGCTGGCGCGCCGCTCTCCGACGCGCTGCTGAAGGTCTACCGCAGCGAGAACTCCGCGTGTGCGCTCGCGGCCCTCTCGTCGAGCTGGAGGTCGGTGAAGACCCGCGCGGATGGCACCTTCGGGTTCGACCTGCTGGGCGCCGACACGCGCAATGGGAGCATCGCGCGGTGCTTCATCGTCCGCTCGCCCGAGCAGCCCCAGGGAAGGCATGTTTCGGCCTCCTTCCTCATCCAGGAGGCGGAGGTGGCGCTGCCTTCCCTCCAGGAGTGGACGGGCTCGCTGACGGTGGCCGAGGAGGCGCAAGGGGTGAGCGTGGGCTTCCGGCCGCTGTCCGCCACGCACGGCGGCACCAGCAATGAACACGTGCTGTACCTCTACCCGCCGGGCGGCAGGGAGGCCTGGCAGGTGCTCAAGGCCTCCTCGCCGGTTCACCTGAGTGACTACGTCCTCGAGGACGCGCGGGACCTCGAGGCCTCCATCATCACCCAGCGCGATGCGAAGGCGGGGAGCGTGACGGTGGGCTTCACCTATTTGAGCGATGACGTGGTCCTCCCGCGCCGCGCCCTGGTGCCGGTCAGCCGTGGCGCCGCGTGCACCTATCTGAACGCCGAGACGCCCTGCCGCCTCACCAACGGAGACCTCGGCGGAGCCGTGCTCTTCCAGGAGGGTGTAAAGGAGGTCACCGTGCAGCTCTCGAGGCCCGCGGTGCTGCGCAAGGCCGTGCTGCGCAACTTCGGCGTGGCGGGCACCATGAACGAGCTGGTGCTGGAGGGAAGCGCCGACGGGACCCAGTGGGTGTCCCTGGCCAACCTGCTCGACGAGAACAGTGGGCGGCCCTTCAGGGAGCTGGACCTCACGGGCACGACAGCGGTGTCGCAGGTTCGCGTGCGGGCCGTCCCGAGGGATTCGGTGGGGGGCTTGCACGCGCTGGGGCAGCTCTCGCTCTTCGAGTAGCCTCCGCCAGGACTCCGCGCCTGGAGTCGTCCGAGGCGCGTGGGCACGACCTCTCGCACCACCGTGTTCGCCGTGGCGCGGTCGAGCGTGTCCCACGCGCTGGTTGTCGTCTCGGCCGCGCCCAGGAGCGCGCCGACATTCCAGGTCCCGGCCGCGACCTCCGCCTCTCTCTCAGCGACAGCCGCGCCTGGGTCGCCCGCACCTCCCCGGGGAACCGGGTGGAGCCGCCGGTGCTGTGCTGCCCGGCACCGTGAACGCCCCGACGTCGCGCGCTCCCTCACGGCCTCACGCCGAGGTGTTCGGCACGCCCGGAACGTGTCTTGACGCGCCCGCACCCAACCCATGACGCAGCGCCCGAAGTCTCGACGGGCATGCGTATTGTCTCATCATGCAAGAAAGTCGGATGCGTGCTCGCCCTTGCGGGCCGCCGTGCTGCGTATTCCGCCATCCCTAATGGGCTGGATTAAGTGGCTTAGGCGGCTGAACAAGCTATCCATGGAAATGACTTAGATAAGACAGTACAATCGGTCATTCCAGCAAGAGGCACGCATGTCCAAGGCGCGGCAGAAACAACCCTTCCAGCTTCCGGAGTTCTACGTCCCCTGGCCCGCGCGCCTGAATCCGAACGTCGAAGCAGCCCGTGTCCACACCAAGGCCTGGGCCTACGAGATGGGCATCCTGGGCCCGCCGCGGGATGGCACGGACCGCGAAATCTGGTCCGAACGCCGCTTCGACGGCATGGACTACGCGCTGCTCTGCGCATACACGCACCCGGAGGCGCCGGGCCCGGAGCTGGACCTCATCACGGACTGGTATGTCTGGGTTTTCTACTTCGACGACCACTTCCTCGAGGTCTACAAGCATCCACGCGACATCTCCGGCGGTCAGGCCTACCTGGACCGGCTGCCGCTGTTCATGCCGTTGGACATGTCCCAGACGCCGCCGGAGCCCACCAACGCGGTGGAGCGCGGGCTGAGGGACCTCTGGATTCGCACCGTGCCTTCCATGTCCATGGACTGGCGCCGGCGCTTCTTCGAAAACACGAAACATCTGCTCGATGAGTCGATGTGGGAAATCGTCAACATCAGCGAAGCACGCATCGCCAACCCCATCGAGTACATCGAGATGCGCCGCAAGGTCGGTGGCGCGCCCTGGTCGTCGGACCTGGTGGAGCACGCCGTGGGCGCGGAGATTCCCGCCCGGGTCGTGAAGAGCCGGCCCCTGCGCGTCTTCAAGGACACGTTCTCCGACGCGGTCCACCTGCGCAATGACCTGTTCTCCTACGAGCGCGAGATCCTGGAGGAGGGCGAGCTCTCCAACGGCGTGCTGGTGGTGGAGAAGTTCCTCGACTGCGATACCCAGCGCGCGGCCGACCTGGTCAACGACCTGCTGACGTCCCGGCTCCAGCAATTCGAGACCACCGCCGCCACGGAGCTGCCGTGGCTGTTCGCGGAGTATGGCCTCGACCCCGTGGAGCAGGGCCAGGTGCTCACGTACCTGCGCGGCCTCCAGGACTGGCAGTCCGGCGGTCACGAGTGGCACATGCGCTCCAACCGCTACATGAACAAGAACGCGGAGCGCCGCGCGGAGTTCGTCCTCCCGCTGCCCGGCGGCCTGGGCACCTCCGCCCTGCGCCTGCCCATGACGGCTGGCGCGCTGGGGCTGGGGCCTCGCGCGAAGTCCTTCAGCCACCTTCCCCGTCAGCGCGTGGGCCCGGTGAAGCTGCCGGAGTTCTACATGCCGTACAGCACGTACCTGAGCCCCCACCTGGAGGGCGCGCGCAGGAACTCCAAGGACTGGGCGCGCCGCATGGGCATGCTGGAGGTGCTGCCCGGCGTGGGGCTCTCCATCTGGGACGACCACAAGTTCGACGTGGCGGACGTGGCCCTCTGCGGCGCGCTCATCCACCCGGACGCGACCGCCGGGCAGCTGGACCTCACCGCGTGCTGGCTCGTCTGGGGAACCTACGCGGACGACTACTTCCCGGCGCTCTATGGCCACACGCGGGACATGCCTGGCGCGAAGGTGTTCAACGCCCGCCTCGCCCAGTTCATGCCGGACGACGTGGACGCGCCCCATCCGGCGGTGCCCACGAACCCGGTCGAAATGGGGCTGGCGGACCTGTGGAAGCGCACGGCCGGCCCGCTCACCCCACGAGGCCGCACGCTGTTCCGCAAGGCCATCCAGGACATGACGGAGAGCTGGCTCTGGGAGCTGAACAACCAGATCCTCAACCGCGTGCCGGACCCCGTGGACTACGTGGAGATGCGCCGCAAGACGTTCGGCTCCGACCTCACGATGAGCCTGTCTCGGCTCTCCAAGGGGGATGCCGTGCCGGAGGACGTCTTCAACACCCGCACGCTGCGCGGGCTGGAGAACTCCGCGGCGGACTATGCCTGCTTCGTCAACGACATCTTCTCCTACCAGAAGGAGATTGAATTCGAGGGCGAGCTCAACAACTGCGTGCTCGTGGCCCAGAAGTTCCTGGACCTGGACAAGGACGCGGCGGTGCTGGTGGTCAACGACCTGATGACCGCGCGCATGAAGCAGTTCGAGCACCTGGTGGCCAAGGAGCTTCCGGTGGTCATCCGCACCTTCGGGCTGGACGCGAAGGCGCAGGAGAAGCTGAACAAGTACGTGGAGCAGCTCCAGCAGTGGATGGCGGGCATCCCCCGGTGGCACGCGGCGGTGGACCGCTACAAGGAGTTCGAGCTCATCGACGCGGCGACGCCCAAGTTCAAGACCGGCAACCTCTCCGGCCTGGGGATGTCCGCGACGCGCGTCGCCGAGCTGTTCCGCAACAGATGAAGGTCCTGACCCGCCGCGGCGAGCGCGCGGGTCTTCTGATTCCTCAACCCGAAGGGTGACCCATGTCCAACGACACGAAGAAGCTCGACGACAACAGCCTGAGCCTTGGAACCCAGGCCGCGCGCCAGCTGGCGACGACGACCAAGTCCGAGCCGCAGATGCAGGGCATCTCCTCGCGGTGGCTGCTCAAGCTGCTGCCGTGGGTGCAGGTGTCCGGTGGTACGTACCGCGTCAACCGCCGCATGACCTACGCGGTGGGCGACGGCCGCGTCACCTTCACCAACACCGGCGCCAAGGTCCAGGTCATCCCGCAGGAACTCGGCGAGCTGCCGCTCCTGCGCGGCTACGAGGACGTGGAGGTGTTGACCGCTCTCGCCAACCGCTTCGTGCAGAAGGAGTACAAGGCCGGTGAGGTCATCACGGAGGCCGGCAAGGAGGCGGACTCCATCGTCCTCATCGCCCACGGCAAGGTGAACCGCATCGGCGCCGGCAAGTACGGTGAGCTGGTGGTGCTGGACACGCTGGCGGACGGCGACCACTACAGCTACCAGGCGCTGCTGGAGTCGCAGGACTTCTGGCAGTTCACCGCCAAGGCCGTGACGCCGGTCATCGCGCTCATCCTCCAGCAGACGGCCTTCGAGGAGGTGGTGGCGCAGGTGCCGTCGCTCCAGAAGCACATCGAGGACTTCAAGGCCCGCTCGAAGAAGAAGCAGGACCCCGCTGGCCAGAAGGCCATCGAGCTGGCCGCCGGCCACCACGGCGAGCTCGTGCTGCCCGGCACCTACGTGGACTACGAGACGCACCCCCGCGAGTACGAGCTGTCCGTCGCGCAGACCATCCTGCAGATTCACACGCGCGTCGCGGACCTCTTCAACGACCCGATGAACCAGACCCAGCAGCAGCTGCGGCTGACCGTCGAGGCGCTGAAGGAGCGCAAGGAGCACGAGCTCATCAACAACCGCGAGTTCGGCTTGCTGCACAACGCCGACCTGAAGCAGCGCATCCACACCCGCTCTGGCGCGCCGACCCCGGACGACATGGACGAGCTGTTGGCCACGGTCTGGAAGGAGCCGTCCTTCTTCCTGGCCCACCCGCGCGCCATCGCCGCGTTCGGCCAGGAGTGCAACAAGCGCGGCATCTATCCCACCAGCGTCGACCTGAACGGGAACATGGTGCCCGCGTGGCGTGGCATCCCCATCTTCTCCTGCAACAAGCTGCCCGTCAGCGAGACGCGCACCACCTCCATCATGCTGATGCGCGTGGGGGAGAAGAACCAGGGCGTGGTCGGCCTGCACCAGGCCGGCATCCCGGATGAAATCGAGCCCAGCCTCAACGTCCGGTTCATGGGCATCAACGAGAAGGCCATCATGAGCTACCTGGTCACCACGTACTTCTCCGCGGCGGTCCTCACGCCGGACGCGCTGGGCATCCTGGAGAGCGTGGAGCTGGGCCGCGCGTAGTCCCATGTCCTCACGGAATCGGAAGGTTCTCTCATGGTGAATCCAGACAAGGACATGGCCGGGCACGAGGCCTCCAGCCTGAGCACGGCCGGGGCGCGCCAGCTCGCGACGACGACCAAGACGCAGCCGATGATGCAGGGCATCTCGCCCCGGTGGCTGCTGCGCGTGCTGCCCTGGGTGCAGGTGTCGGGCGGCACCTACCGCGTCAACCGCCGGCTGACGTACGCCGTGGGCGACGACCGCCTGAACTTCAGCAACATCGGCGTCAAGGTGGAGGTCATCCCCCAGGAGCTGCTCAAGCTGCCGCTGATGCGGGGCTTCGAGGACGTGGATGACCTGCTCATCCGCACCCTGGCGAGCCGCTTCACCCAGCGACAGTTCAAGGCGGGGGAGAGCATCGTGGAGGCGGGCCAGCCCGCCGAGCACGTCTTCCTCCTGGCCCATGGCAAGGCCCAGAAGCTGACCGCGGGCAAGTACGGCGACCCCGTCGTGCTGGACACGCTGGCGGACGGAGACCACTTCGGCGACCAGGCGGTGGTGGAGTCGAACGACGTGTGGCCCTTCACCATCAAGGCCGTGACGGCCTGTACGGTGATGGCGCTGCCGCAGGACGCGTTCGAGGCCCTCATCCTCCAGTCCCCGGCGCTGAAGGCGCACGTGGAGCGCTACCGGGAGAAGCTGAAGAAGCCCCAGGACAAGGCGGGCCAGGCGGCGATTCCCCTGACCGCGGGCCACCACGGCGAGCCGGTCATCCCCGGCGGCTTCGTGGACTACGAGCTGAAGCCGCGCGAGTACGAGCTGAGCGTGGCGCAGACCATCCTGCGCGTGCACACCCGCGTCTCCGACATCTTCAACGACCCGATGAGCCAGACGCAGGAGCAGCTGCGGTTGACCATCGAGGCGCTGAAGGAGCGCAAGGAGCACGAGCTCATCAACAACCCGGAGTTCGGCCTGCTGCACAACGCCGACCTCAAGCAGCGCATCAACACCCGCTCCGGCCCGCCGACGCCGGACGACATGGACGAGCTGGTGTCTCGCCGCCGCAAGACGCGCTACTTCCTGGCCCACCCGCGCGCCATCGCGGCGTTCGGCCGGGAGTGCAACAAGCGCGGCCTCTACCCGACGGTGGTGGACGTGAACGGGCAGAAGCTGCAGGCGTGGCGCGGGGTGCCCATCCTCCCCTGCGACAAGCTCCCCATCAGCCGGGAGAACACCACCTCCATCATCGCGATGCGCATCGGCGAGGACGACCAAGGCGTCGTTGGCCTGCACAATGCCGGCATTCCCGACGAGGTGGAGCCGAGCCTCACGGTGAAGCGCATGGCCATCACCGACCAGGCCATCACCCAGTACCTGGTCAGCACCTACTACTCCGCCGCCGTGCTCGTCCCCGACGCGCTGGGCGTGCTGGAGAACGTGGTGCTCGGCGGCTGAGGACTCCGCCGTGAGGGGCGCGCGAGGCCGGTGTGATGGCGCTGCACCGGTCTCGTGGAACCCCGGTGACTTCTTGTGGCACGCCGCGGTTCGGGACCTCTTCGGGGGGCCGGGGACGGGGAGCCGAGGGCAGGGCGCCCGGGCCGCGGGACGTAGCTGCCCTCGATGACATGGCGACGCGCCGCGGCCCCAACAGGAGGCGGTGCGCGTCGGCCCGCTCCGCTCGGACGCGTGGTGCGCCATGGGGCCGTCGATTGGGGGAGAGCCTGGCGGACCTCGGAGGTCTGAAGCTCGCGTATCTGGCCATGGAGGCCTGGCTCGCGCGCCTACCTGCGGCGCAGGGCCCTGACTCATCACTATCCACCGGATTTCCTCCGGGGCAATGGCCCCTTGGCCAACCTGCCTCGGTTCCAGCAAGCCTTCAGTTGCCCGGCCCAGGCGCCGATGCTGCGTCCCGAGGCCGAGCGCCGCGAAGTCTGGTGATGAGATGGAGGAGGAGAGGAGGGCCATCGCGCTGGCGATGTCTTGGTCCCCGGCGGGCCCCTGTTCGGGCCCGGTCACCGCCTCGCCCCGAGGGAGGCTCGCACGGCGTCGGGCCCGCCCCGAGCCATCGCGCGCGCTTCCGGGGGCGCGCCCCACGCCTCTCCCACCCTCGAACTCGAGAAGGAGGTGAGGAGGAAATGCCGCTTCGCACGTTATTTCGTGCGGAAACGCAGCGCCGCTTTCCGGAGCCCCACGCCCCTCCCGGGCGCGGAGACCTCCTCCTCAACCAACAGCATCAGAGGACAACATCATGAAGCGAGCATCCATCGTTGTTTTGGCGGTGATGATGTCGGTCGGGTTTGCCAGCACGGCCCTGGCGGCCCCCCTCTCCGTGAATGGCTACATCTGCGAGGCGAAGTACAGCCGGCAGCCCAACGTCCTCTACGGCCAGGGCTACGTGGTCGTGCAGGTGAACTCCGGGCCGAACTGCTCGGGGAGCTCCCTCGGCAACTACTACTACCTGGGGGCGAGCGCCTCGGCCGGTGGCCCGGAGTACAGCGAGGCCGAGCGCCTGGGCTTGTTCGAGCGCGCCACCCAGGCCGCCACCCAGGGCACGCCCGTCAACCTGTATGTGGAGGGTGAGGGCATCGGCATCATCTACACCAGCTACCGCGGCACCTGACAGCGGACGGGCCGTCGCGCTCCTCCGACGAGTCACGCGCTTCACCACCAGCGCGTTCACCGTACCCTGGGCATTGCGAAGGAACTCGAATCGCATCTGGCCGAAGTCGCCCGGGCCGATGAAGCGCGTTGGCGTCAGCGGTTGGAGCGTCAGCGGTTGTCCCTTGGCTTCGCTCTCCGTCATCCGTCCATCGGTCGCCGCTCTCCAGGTAGCCTTCGAGCCAGGCGAGGTAGCTGTCATTGGTCCCCGCGTGGTGGACGACGCGGGACGGCCCTTCACCCCCGAGCAGAGAACGGGCCACCAGCCGGCGCGGCCCATGGAAGGTGATTCGCTGACGGTGAGTCAGGTCGCGAACGCGAACAACGGCAGCGTCGAGCTGGCCGGTGGCGAGGCGCGGGCTACGCCGACGCCTGGGTTCGGGGGCACTGCCCGCTTCGAGTCCCAGGCGTCCGACGTTCACGGCGCGCCCGCGATCGGCTCGGTCGCCGTGCGCGTCCGTGACGACCTCCCGAAGCCGGTCGTCGTCGGGCCGCTGCCCACCTGCGCCGTCTTCCATGCAGGGCCACGGCTGGGGCCCGCGGCGGGTCGCGGCGCCCGTGTCACCCGGGATTCCTCCGACGGCTCGTGTGGCTCCTTCCATGTCACCGTAGCGCTCGAGGCTATTGCGCCAGGGTCGGGCGGTAGGTGGCCAGCGTGCAACGCATGCGCTGCACCTGCTCCGCGGTGAAGCCCGTCATGCAGGTGTCGTCCGTCAGCTCCATGTAGTTCTGGATGGGGACTGGCACGCCGCCGCAGCTCGTGATTCCCGCGGTGCACCCCTTGTGGGAGGTGGCGTTGGGTGGGGTGTCGCAGATGCGGTCTCCGGTGGTGTAGCAGTCCGGCGCGGCGGCCGTGCCGCACCCCGCGTAGTACGTGTGGAACAGGCCCAGGTAGTGGCCCACCTCGTGCGTGACGGTCCGCCCGGTGTGGTACGGCGGGAAGGGCCCCACCCGTCCGAACGCCAGCCAGTTGATGACCACCCGGTCCTGCGGCTGACCGACGGCGCCCGCTGGATCCGCGGGGAGGAAGGGCACGTACCCTCGCGAACCGCCCGCGCTGTTGGTGTAGATATTCAGATAGCGCGTCGGGTCCCAGGCGCTGCTGAGCCAGTAGCTGCCCGTGTCCTGGTACCACGTCGTGTTGCAGTAGCGCTGGATGCCCGTGGTCGGGTTGCCCGAGGGGTCCACGGTGGCGAGGAAGAACTCAATCTTGCTATCCACCCCACCTCCTCCCGGGGTGCCGGTCAGCGCGCGGAAGTCCTCATTGAGGACCGTGAGCTGGCTGTGGACCAGCGCGTCCGAGACGTTGCCATTCGTGCACGCACTGTCCGCGACGACATGGACCACCACCGGGATGCGCAACACCGTCGCGGGCAGCCACTGAGGGCCAGGGACGGTCGAGTCCAGGGAGCAGTCGGAGGTAGAGGGGGAGAACTTCGCTACCCAAGAAGGCGCGGGCTCCGGGGAAGTGCAGCCGTTGGAGTTGACGAGGTGGGACGCTCCGGACAGGAGGGCCACGGCATGACCGACAACCAGGTAACCAAGTGTCATTTGGACTCAGGATACCGCTGGGTCTGACGAAAGTCAGGGTTGGGCTGGCTGGGACTCCTCGCCACGGCGCGCCTGCGCGCGCCACCCGACAGACGCTGTGCAGTACCAGACAGTCGTCCTGATGGAGGCGCCCCCTGGCCGACCGCCGCATGCGTGCGTCCTCGCATGGGCAGGGTCGTGAATCAACCCATCAAGTGTGTATGTCTTCAACAACCTGCCAGGATGGATGGGAGATTCTGCCCAGTTGAGGCTGCCTTCGCGGACACCCTCCCTTCACCTCGGGATTGACATGTCATTGGTGGGGGTTGACGCGTCAGCCAAGAGGACTGACACCTCGAGTCCCGGCGGGCCGCGCAGGGCAGCGCCCTCTCGGAGCTCAGTTGTCTGCGATAGAGGCACAGCGCATGCAGGGCTGCCTCATGGGCGCCAGTTCTTGGGATTCCTCCACAGGATTGGCTTTGGCCCGCAACCCGATTCTCATCGGAGACTCCATGTTCAATCCCTTGTCGATTCAGAAGCAGGTGTTTGCGCTCTCGTGGCTGGCGAGCCAGGCCACCGTGGGCAACCTGATTGGCCCCTGGAACGCGAATGACCTGCAGGGTCAGATCAACAACCTGAATGCCCCCTACTCCAAATGGAAGGTGGTCTGGGGCCCGAGCTATACCCTGGATGACCTGCCCATCCCTCAGGTGAGCAACGGGATGTTCGTCGCGCAGCAGCTCGATGGCGGCAACAACCCTCTCCCGGTCTACGTGGTGGCCGTGGCCGGGACCAACGCGCTGTCGTCCTACGACATGAACACGGAGGACCTCGACGTCGACCCGACGAACTGGCAGCTCAAGGCGGGGACCAACACCTCCTCGCCCATGCAGGTGACCGACGGCGATTGGGAGGGCCTCATGCGGCTCCTCTTCAAGATGCAGTGGCCATCCAATGACATCCGGACGTTCCTGGGGAGCATCCCGAACAAGCAGGCCGCCACGCTCTGGTTCACCGGGCACAGCCTCGGTGGAGCCCTGTCCCCGATGCTGATGCTCGCGCTCATGGACCCGGACTCGGCGCTGAACACGCAGGACACGAACCTGAGCCACTGGCAGCACGTGAATCTGCTGGCGACCGCGGGGCCGTCCATCGGCAACCAGGCGTTCCTCGACCACTTCAAGAGCGTGTTCGGTGCCGGCAAGGCCAATGCCACCTTCATCTGGAACGCCAAGGACGTGGTGCCGCACGCCTGGAACGCGGCCACGATGAATGCGTTGACGAACCCGACGAACCTCTACGGCCTCAACGTCCTGCCCGATGACCCTGTCGGGAAGATGATTGGCGCGCGGCAGGCGATCGCCGCGAACCATCAGTACGTCCTGTTCGAGCAGACCCCCGCGTTCGACGGCCCGCTGGCGCCCTACACCGACAGCAAGAACACCGGCGTGGCCTGGACCGCCGATTCGTCGTTCATGGCGCAGCTCGGCTACCAGCACCTCAATGCCTACGTCAGCGCGTTCGGTGGCGACACGGAGTGGTTCCCGCAGGGCCAGCCGCCAGCCGGGTGCAGGTGGTTCCCGCTGAGCAACCCCTGTGACGACCCCAAGTCGGCCCAGCAGCTCGTCGATGCGCTGAGCGGGAGCTGAAGCGGAGACGGGAGACTGGCCTCAGGCTGGCTCCAAGGCGATGACGGGGGGAGGCTTCCTTGGCGGCCTCCCCCCGTCTTCCTTCGCTCGCGACTGGCTTCGACCTTCCGGGCATGCCGCCGCCGCGCCCCTGGCGGCGACCGAACCGGGGCGCAGGCACGACCGCCTTGCACCGCCGCATGGGCAGTCGCGCCCCGGTGGTGGTTGGCTGCGCATTCTCCCGGAGGCTCAGTCGAGAGAGCGGTCGGACTGGAAGGAGCAGGCGAACTTGAGGAAGCGGAACAGCGCGTTGTAGTGGGTGCGATCCATCCGGTCGATGTCGCTGGCGAGTGCCGCGAATATCGCCGAGGTGTCGATGACTTCATGGCGCGATAGCGGAGAGTGTTCGACGAGCTGTCGCAGATAGGCGCGGTTCTCGGCGATTCCGCGTCGCGCCACCGGGTCGAAGCTCTCCGTGACGTAGGCCGTCTCGAACGCAGGGTCGCCCAACCACCGGGTCAGCGTCTGGCGCAGGATGCGGCGGTCGCGCCGGAATGCCGCGGGCATGCGTGAGACAAACCGCGCCAGGGCGACGTTCAGATAGGGATAGACCGGCCACAGGCCATACCGCGGCAAGCGCCGCGATTGGATCGCGGCGCTCTGCCAACTGGTCTGTTGCAGCCAGGCCGACGGATAGGTGCCGCGAGCGCCGAGCGCGGTCGCCATGCCGTGGGCCGTGAGGAAGGGGCATGACGGTGGTTCGGCTGCGACTCCAGCCTCCTCGGCCTCGCCTTGGTAGGCGAAATAGAGTTCGTCCCCTCCGAATCCCGAGACGAGTGTGTCGATTCCCGCGGCGCGCAGCATGTGGAATGCGGCTTCGAGAATCTCCGTTCGGGTTCGAAGGTTGTCTGGTGCGGGCATGTCTTACCCGCATGGCAGTGGCGCTGCGGGGGAATGGCCGCCCCTCCTCGGCGCGATGCGTCCGCGTCATGAAGCGGGTCACGATATCGGGCGGACAGGCTGGGGGGCCGGCCTCTGGTCCGCTGCTCGAGTTGATTCGCGCGAGCGCGCGAGCTCACGCGTCCTGGTCACTCCGCGCGCTCGACGCGCACGGCCGTGACCTTGTAGCAGGGCGTGTGGGTGATGGGGTCCTGGTGGGGACCGATGACCTCGTTGATGAAGATGTCGGCGGTATGGAACGTGGTGAAGAGTTCCCCTGGGCGGAGTGCGTCCGTCTCGCGCACGCGCAGCATCGCCTCGCCGTGTCGGCTGCGCACGTGTACGCGTGCGCCCTCCTCCAGTCCCAGCCGCCGTGCGTCCTCCATGGCCATGTCCAACCAGTCGCCGGGCTGGAGTGCCGCGTGGGGCGTGCGCGAGGTCATCGTCCCGGCGTTGAACTGATACAGACGCCGGCCGGTCATCAGAACGAAGGGATATTCCTCCGTGCACACCTCGGGGGATGGCGTGTAGTCGATGAGGCGCAGCGGTGCCCGAGGGCCTCGGGCGAACCCGTGTGTGTGCAGCCGCCGGGTGCCGGGATGGGACTCGTCGGGGCAGGGCCATTGCAAACCGCCGGCTTCCAGTCTCGCGTAGGAGATGCCCGCGCCGGCGGGCCACACCCTCCGCACCTCGTCCCAGACCTCCTGGGGGGAATTGAAGTCGAAGCCCTCCAGGTGCCCGAGCGCCTTCGCCGCGCGGCGGAGAATCTCCCAGTCCGGCAGGGACTCACCTACCGGCGACAGCGCGCGGCGCACCCGCTGCACGCGCCGCTCTCCATTCATGAACGTGCCGTCCTTCTCGAACGCGGTACACGCGGGCAGGAAGACGTGGCCGACCGCGCGCGCCGTCTCGTCGAGGAAGATGTCCTGCACCACCACCAGCTCCAGCCGCTCCAGGGCCGCTCGGGTGGCTCTGGCCGTGGGGTTGGTGAGCAGCACGTCGTAGCCGAAGGCCCACAGCGCCTTCAGCTTCCCCTCGCGCGCGGCCTCCATCATCCGCATCAGGTCCAGCCCTGGCGTGGTGGGCAGGCGCGCGCCCCACGCGGCCTCGAAGCGCGCGCGGTTCATCTCCAACGGAGCGTAGCCGGTGAGATGGCGCGGTTCGCAGCCCATGTGGGCGGAGCCCTGCACGTTGTTCTGTCCGCGCAGTGGGTTGATGCCCATCCCCGGCCCGCCGAGGTTGCCCGTCAACAGCGCCAGGTTCACGAGCGCCATCACCGTCTCCGTGCCTCGGACGTGCTCGGTCATGCCCAGTCCGTGTACGCTCATGGACGGTCCGTGCATGGCGTAAAGGCGCGCCGCCTGGCGGATGGCCTCCGGGGCCACGCCGCAGAGCGCCGCCGCCCGCTCGGGTGTCCAACTGGCGATGAAGTCGCGGAAGCCCTCGACGGCGTCCACGCGCTCGCGCAGGAAGTCCTCCGCGCACAGCCCCTCGGCCACCACCACGTGCGCCAGCGCGTTGAGCAGGGGCACGTCCGTGCCGGCCCGGGGCTGGAGATGGATGTCCGCATGGCGAGCCAGCTCGGTGCGGCGTGAGTCGATGACGATGAGCCTCGCGCCTCGCAGCGCCGCCTGCTTGATTCTCGCGCCGACGACGGGGTGGCACTCCGTCGCGTTGCTGCCGGCCACGAGCAGGGTGCGCGCGTGCTCCACGTCCTCGAAGGCGTTGGTGGACGCGCCGGTGCCCAGCATGTCATTCAACGCGGCCGCGCTCGGCGCATGGCAGACGCGCGCGCAGCAGTCCACGTTGTTCGTCCCCAGCACCACTCGGGCCAGCTTCTGCGCCAGGTAGTTCTCCTCGTTCGTGGCGCGCGCCGAGCCCAGCATTCCCACCGAGTCCGCGCCGTGCCTCTGGCGCACGCGCGACAGTCGCTCCGCCAGGAAGCCCAGGGCCTCGTCCCATGTCGCGCGCCGCCAGCCCCCCGGCTCGCGCAGCAGGGGGACCGTGACGCGGTCGGGGGCCTCGCCGAAACCGAAGGCATAGCGGCCCTTCGAGCACAGGTGGCCCCGATTGGAAGGACCCTCTCGGGAAGGGCGCACGGTGAGGATGCGGCCGCCGCGCGTCCCCACGTCCATCTCACAGCCCACTCCGCAGTAGGCACACGTCGTCCGGGTCCACGCCTCGGGCCAGCCCTTGTCCAGCAGTGTCCGGTCCTCCAGCGCGCCGGAGGGGCAACTGTCCACGCACGCGCCACAGGAGACACACGAACTCTCCTTCAACGAGGGGCCATCCGGGAGGATGCGTGTCCGCGCGCCCCGGTTCCATACCCGCCAGACGAACTGTCCCTGCACCTCGTCGCAGATGCGCACGCAGCGGTAGCAATGAATGCACTGGGACATGTCCACGTGGATGTACGGGTGCGAGTCGTCGCGGAGCTCCGGCCGGTGCTCGCCGCGCGCCTCTCCCTCCAGACCGTATTCACGCAGCAACTGGTGGAAGGGCTTGCCCGGGTGGCGCGCCATCGCTTCGGCGGGGTACTCCGCGGCGAGCAGCCGCAGCAGGACCTTGCGCTGGGCCTCCAACAACGGCGAGCGGGTCCGGACCACCATGCCCTCCGTCAGGGGCGTGGTGCATGCGGCGACCGGCTGCGCGTGGCCGTCCACTTCCACGACACACGTGCGACAGGCCCCGACCGGCGCCAGCCGCGGGTCGTCGCAGAGCGCGGGGACGTGGAGCCCCAGCGACGCCAGCCCTTGGAGGATGGTGCCTGGCGCGCATTCGCGCGGCTGGCCGTCGATGGTTACGTGAAGCATGACTCCACCTCCGCGCGGTAGTAGCGCAGGACGCTCGAGGCGAACTCCCCCAGTCCGGTGCCGTGGCCACACAGGCTGGTCAGGCGCAGCGCCTCGACGATGTCCTCCCAGCCGCCGGTTTCGGCGCGGGGCACGGAGTCCACCTGCAGGACTCGCGCGAACAGCCGCTCCACGTGCCGCGCGCCCAGCCTGCACGGCGTGCACTTGCCGCACGACTCGTAGGCGCCGAAGGCGAAGACGTGATGCACCAGCGCGGCGATGGAGGTGTTGGCGTCGAAGGCGACCACGCCTCCGTGCCCCACCGAGGCGCCCACGGCCCTGAGCTCGTCGAAGCCCAGGGGCGTGTCCAGGAGCGAGGGTGGGAGGATGCCCGCGAGAGGCCCTCCAATCAGGACCCCGCGCAACGGCCCTGTCCGCAGTCCCCCGCCCAACTCCTCCACCACGGTGCGTATGGGGACCCCGAACTCCACTTCATAGAGTCCCGGACGGTGGAAGAGCGAGTTGAGCGACAGCACCTTCGTCCCGCGACTGCCGGGGATTCCCAGCGCGGCATGGGCGTTGCCCCCGTGGCGAACAATCCACGGCAGGTTGACCAGGGTCTCCACGTTTTGCACCAGCGTGGGCTGGCCGAGGAGGCCCGATTGCGCGGGGTAGGGCGGTCGAGCGCGCACGAAGGGGCGACGTCCCTCCAGCGCGTTGAGCAGCGCCGTCTCCTCGCCACAGAGATAGCTGCCCTGGCCCACTTCCAGATGCACCTCGCACGAGAACCCACTGTCCAGGATCCTCGGGCCCACGAGCCCCGCCCGCCGGGCCTCGTGCAGGGCCACGTGCAGGACGCAGGCGGCCAGCGGGTACTCCTTGCGCACGTAGACGGTCGCCTGGCGAGCACCGACCGCGTATGCGGCGAGCAGGAGGCCCTCCAGCACGGCGTGCGGGTCCTCCTCCATGAGGAACCGGTCGATGTAGGCGCCGGAGTCGCCCTCATCCGCGTTGACGACCACGTGCCTCCGCGTGCCCGGCGCGGTGGCCACGGCGCGCAGTTTGCGGCCCGTGGGGAAGCCCGCGCCCCCGCGGCCGCGCAGGCCGGAGCGCTCGATCTCGGTGATGAGGTCCTCGGGCCGCGACGACAGTGCCCGTTCCAGCACTTGATAGCCCCCTTGGTGGATGGCCTCGTCAAGGGAGCGCGCCCCACCGTTGGCGAGCCGCTGGAGCGCGATGGCCGTGGGGGCCAGCACCCGCGCGGCGGGGCGGGACTCCTCGCGGGTGGTGGCGGGAGCTGCATGGCAATTGCCCAGACAGTAGACGCGCGCTGGCGCGCTAACCGCCTGGCGCCAACGCTCGGGGTGGAGGTGGCGCGCCACGAAGCAGGCTGTGCCGTGGCAGGCCTTGAACCCCAAGGGGCCGGGCCCGAGGTGGTAGAAGGATGCCCGCTCGGGTGTGCTCTCTCCGTGTTCCATGGGCGCCCCTTTCCCGTCACGGCGTTCTCTGACCGCCTTCCCAGTGATGGAGTGTAGGAAGGGGAGAGCGGCGTGGCAGTCGGGAGGCCCGCGAGGGCTCACGTGTGGTCAACCCGAGCCCTCCCGGCATTGAGCGGTGGACACGGACCGGGACCGTGGGGGCCGTGGCCGGGGGGCGAGGGTCTGCATCCCCACATGGCGAGGGGCAGAGGGGCAACGGTGGGTGGCCTCGAACGGGCGCATGCGGTCCGTTCAGGGCCTTCCCTCCCCGCGGTGGAGCGCGGGCGGGCCTGGTAGCAGGCCGCGAGTCGCTGGGCGACACCCGTGGATAGGCGACAGGCTTCGAGCGGACACCTCCCCTCTGTGCGGGCGGGCCACGCGAGCGGATCGAGCCCTCGGGGTGGGTCGACAGCGTCAGTCCTGCTGGTGCCCAGCGGGCGTCTGGCCCTGCTGCTGGGCGCTGCTTCCGCTCATGCAGCTTTGCATCCCCTGCGCCATACGCTGAACCTCCTCGACCTTGCTGGGGTCCTTCGCGTCGAGCCGAAGGATGGCGCCCTTGGAGGTCTGCTCCACCTTCACATCCGCCAATCCGCGCATGGGGCAGCTCATTCCCGCGCCGCCCATTCCCTGTCCCATCATGCCGCCTCCGCCCATCATGCCGCCTCCGCCCATGCAGCAAGTCGAGCCTTCCTGCTGCCGCGTGGATGCGTCTGTCTGGCGCTCCGTGGTCTGTGTCTGGGACGTACCCTGGGCACTGGCGAGCGGGCCGAGGATAGACAGTCCCGCTGCGACGACGAGTCCATACCCGAGCTTCTTCATGACGGTTCTCCTCGATGGTGGCTTCCCTCAGACGAGAAGATGAGGCCGTGGTCGGGAAACGGCCTGCTGCCCGAACCGTCATGCCGAGCGGGCGAGCAGGGAGTGGACCTTCGGCTCGCTGGCGGCCCGCCGCCCGAGGGGCGCCGAGGCCTCTCTGGGGAATAGCCCCCTGCGGGGCGAGGATGAAGGACAGGTGGGCGGGGGGCTCGTGGGAGGGACAGGACTCGGCGCGCCATCGCGGGTCCCGAGGAGATGCCGCGGTCGTATCGAGCGAGTGACGATGGCCCGACGACGGGGCGGGCGACGCGCCCAGGATGGCGAGCCCTGGCTGTCCTGACGCCACGGCTGCCTCTGGATGAGGTTGCCCGGTCCGTCGGTCAAGCGGTGTGGCGGGAGCGGGCCGGGGCCCTCCCTCCGATGTCCACGTCGCTCAGCCCCACCGGGGCGGCCACGAGGGCCTCGAATCGCCCGAAGCGAGCGAACGGCTCGGCATGGTCGTCGTCAGGGACCCGCGGAACTCCGACGGGGCGTGCTGGAATAGGCCCACCGGTACAGCGCGCACAAGCTGTCGGGGCGCCACCCTCTGCTCTCGCCGAGTCATTCCCGGCGAGAGCAGAGGGTATCCAGCTCGGGGGCTCGTGGGGGACCGACCGGGGCTCGACAGTCCGGTGCGGTCCATCCCGGTTCTGTCAGGCCGAGAGGAACGGCAGCATCTCTCCGGTCTTCTGCCACATCGACGCCGGATAGGCCTGCGCCGAGGTGAAGCCCTTGTTCGTGAAGAAGTATTCGTAGGTCGACTGGTATGACGCCTTCCAGCCGTAGCCGGGGTGGTCGGTTTCGCTCCACTCCGATTTCGGAATACCCATCGCCTGGAGCGCGGTGCCGAGCCACTGGTTGTGGAGGAGGCCCGACCACAGGAAGTTGCCCTCGCTGCCCGTGCTCGAGTCGCCGCTCACCTTGCGCGTGATGTTCCGGTAGTCGCAGTAGTTGCCCGTCTTGAGGGCGCCCCCCGCGCTCCCGGCGGTCACGACCGGGACGGAGAAGGAGAAGTGGGGCGTATTGCCATTCTCCTGTCCCCACGCGAGCAGCGAGTCATCCAGCAGGGTCCCCCCCACGCCGTTCGAGAACCGCTCGAAGCGGGAGACGAGGTCGAGGAACACTTGCGAGAAGAAGACCTGGTTGAACTGGACCACCAGGTCCTGGTTCGCCCCGGCCACCGTGGAGGGATGAACGACGTTGTTGTGCCAGTCCTCTCCCTGGGGCGCGCGAGTGGTGAACGTCAGGTTCTGGTTGTTCTCGTCGATGCTGATGGTGGCGATACGGCAGACGCCGCAGTTCATCGCCACGGCGAGCACCTCGTTGATGAGCCGGAAGTACTCGACGTTCTTCGCGGGGTCTCCCGCGAAGGAGCCGGAGTTGCGCAGCGACAGGTTGTCGGTGGTGGGACGGGCCGGCACCTGGCAGCCGGTGGTGGTGGTCTCCAGCCGGCGCTGCAGCTCCGCGACCGCGTCGATGTGCTGGTCCAGCCGCATCCTGTCCTCGGACGAGAGCCGACCGTTGCCGTTGCGCAGCCGCCGGTAGCTTTCGAGGACCTTGTCCACCACGGGAGTCCGGGCGGTGCCGGGGCTGCTGGTGCCCGCCAGCAAGGTGTCGAAGAGCGAGAGCGAGCTCTCGGTGCCGCTGATGGAGCTCGAAGCGACCCCGGAGGAGCGAACCCCGGGGGTGCTGTACCCCCAGCTGCCGCTCGAGGTTCCCGAGCCGGCGATGGCGACGCTTCGCTTCCGGACGGAGGCGACGCTCGGGTAGAAGGCCGGTGAGTAGGCCATCACCTGGTCGATGGTCGCCCGAGGGGAGCCGGGCCGCTGCTTGTCGAAGTCGTAGTAGCCCAGCGGGGCGCCGAAGTTGTGGCCCATGTACAGGGGGTAGTCGAGCCCCCGCAGGATGTTCATCTTCGAGACGAGCGTGGGCGTGAGCACGGACGACTTCGCGGTCAGCACCCGGCTGATGACCGCATCACCGCTCGCGTCGGGCGTCGCGACCAGGTCTCCCCGCCGGACGTCATGGTCCGCGTAGAACAGGGTCTGCGTCAGCGCCGAGTCCCCCGGCCACATGTTCGCGCCGAAGATGGCGCCGTGTGGGGTCCTGAAATGCACGAAGCACTTCGAGCGCTGGGCGGCCTGGGCTTTCGCTTCGCGAGGACTCAAGAGGGATGGGAGCAGCGGCAACGCCAGCACGGCTCCGCCCGCGCCGCGCAGGAACATGCGGCGGTCCCATCGGAAGACAGGTGTATTGCTCACTGGAAGCTCCTCTGCTTGAACGTGGGATGCTGGGCGACGGTCTTCAGCAGGTCGGCCATGGGGGCGCCGCTGCGCGCGACCGCCTCCAGCTCCGAGAGCAGACAGCCATCGCGGGACGTGGACTCCACGCGAGCGTGCGCGAAGCGGAAGTAGTGCTGCGCGACGCAGGACTGGAAGAGCTGGCTGTCATCAATCATCCGCGAGAGCTCCGCGGCGTTGGAGATGACGCGTTGCTCGGAGTCGTAGAGCCACACGTCCGCCGAGGTGTCCACGGAAGGCGTAGCGGTCTGGCGGCCCTGTTTGTCATACAGCCGTTCGACGTCGCGCTCCCGTCCGAGCGCATCGAACCCCTCCAGCACGAAGCCGGGTGGATTGATGGTGTTGTTGTGGCATCCGCCGCAGCTGCCTCCGGAGGTGAGCTGGGACACCACCTGCCGCGTCGTCATGTTCTCCGTCGGCGCGGGAGGCCTGTCGCTGGCATTGGGAGGCGGGGCCCCGACCTGCTGGCAGAGCAGGGCGTTGCGCACCAGGTAGCCCTTGTGGATGGGGCGCGTCGACGCGGTCCCCGTGGCCAGCAACGCCGGGCGGGTCAGCAGGCCGCTGCGGTTCTGGGACGGGATGAGTGGCGCCGGACCCGTGCCATCCCAGACGGGGACGCCGTAGATGGCGGCCAGGAAGGGGTCCGCCGTGTAGGACCTCCGGTCATGAAGGAAGTCGCTCACCGAGCCACCGGACACGAGGGTGTTCCAGGCGGAGAGCTGGACGTCCTCGAACATCGCGGTGCGCGCGGCGTCCGTGGGCATCTCCGCTCCGACGAAGGCCTGGTAGACCGGGTCGTTCCGGAGCGCCACGAGCGACGGCAGCTCCTCGAGCCGCAGCCACTCGCTGATGAACTCGTCCAACGAGCTTCGCAGCTGGGGGCTCTTCATCATCCGGTCGAGCTGGGCGTTGAAGCCGCTCTCGGTCAGGAGCGAGCCATCGACCGCGGAGGCCCAGAGCGCGTCGTCCGGAGGTGCCTGCCAGAACTGGTAGGACAGCTTCGCGGCCAGTTCGAACGCGGAGAGGGGGCTCACCGGCTGGCCGGCGGTGGTGCCATGCTCGACCCGGTAGAGGAACCAGGGCGAGTTCAGGAGGGTGGTGATGACGTCCGCCACCGCCGCCCGGTCCACCGGAGTGGTCCCGGCGACGTCGGCGAAGGCGGTGACCTCCGCTGGCGGCAGTGGGTAGCGCAGGACGCGGGAGCCCCATCCCCGGATGAAGGTCTCCAGGCAGGCCCGGTCGTTGGTTGTCTGACTGTCGCTCGCGCAGCTTCCCAGGAGCGCGTTGCGGCGCGCGTCGGTGCTGGTGAGCTCCTGGGCCACCGCCTTGCCCAGGTCATACATGACGTCGACCTGGGTCTGCTGGATGGATTGGTCCAGCCGACTGAAGCCGCCCTTCAAGTCACCGGGCGCGGGCGTGCGCCGGTCAACGGGGTACTGGGCGAGGGTGGGGGTGAGCTTCGCCCAGAGGGCGTCGGCCTCGTTCGGCAGCGCGCGGGCGATGGCGAAGCGAAGCGAGTTCATCAGCTGCGTCCGGGACAACCGGGGGAACGGAAGGTCCGCGGGGACGGCGTTCGCGTCGCAGGAGAACCTGGCTGGCGCGGGCTTGACGGAGTCGGACGTGGACGGTGGATCCGGTTCGTCTCCACCGGGGTGATGGTTGTACTCGGCGGAGCCATCACAAGCGACCACGCCAGCGCAAAGAAGCAGGATGCTCACGGAGCGAGGGAGCGTCATGTCCCTGGCTACGCGTGGGGCCGGAAATACTTTCCTGCCCGGAGGGCCCCGGGCGACGGTACTCTCGCCATCACCGCATGACTGCCTTGCTCTGCGCGCTCTCCCTCGTCGTCCTGACCCAGGCCCCGGTGGTGTCGGTATCGTTCGACCTTCGTGCTCTTCCCGAACAGGACTATCGGCGGTGGGATGGTGTGGAGCTGGAGCGAAAGGTGGCCCTGCGGCTGATTCAGGAAGGCTTCGCGGTCGTCTCCCCTCGGAGTCCGGCCCAGCTTCGACTGCGCGCAAGCCGCACGCCCGAAGGGCTGTGGCTCGAGGCCGCCGGGCCAGAGCAGCGCGTCGAACAGGGCGTCCGGGTGGGACGGGGTTCCATCGCGGAGCTTCATCTGGAGGTCGCACAGAAGCTCTCAGAGATGACGAGGGCGGTGCGACCGGAGCCGGAGCCACCTCCGCCTCCGCCTCCGCCCGAAATCGTGCTCCAGCCTCCCGTGGAGGTGGCCGCCGCCCCAGTGCGCCCCGACCTGGACTTGAGCCTGGGGCTGGGGACGCTCTGGCAAGGACCCGGAGTCGCTCCACACCTCCTGCTCTCCGTCAGGCGGGGCCTGGGGGCCTTCGGCCTGGAGGCGGAGGCCGGGCTCGGGGGGCGTCGCGAAGCGGCGCTGACCGTGTACGAGGCGCAAGGTGGCGCCTTCTTCAGTTATCGGCTCCCCGTGGCGGAGCGCCTGCAGCTCGAACCGGGCGTGGGCGCCGGCCTCGTCCTCCACGCCTTCCGGCTCGAGGACGCGTGGGTGTCGGACCGGACCGGTACCCAGCTCTCTCCCGCGGGCTGGGCCCGGATGAAGGTACGGTGGCGGTTCACCGAGCGTCTCGCGGCGGAGTTGCGCGTGGCCCTGGGACTGCTACGGCCCGTGACGCATGTGCGCGAGGGCGAGACACTGTGGTCGCGGGGAGGAGCGAGGCTCGAAACAGGCGCCCACCTTTCCTGGGGGCCTTAGCCTTCCGAGGAAAGTTTCTCCGGCTCCAATCGTAGGTCCGCAGGTGATGGATGTCGCGTGCTCTCCACTCCAAGGCCCCGCTCGCCCCGCCCGCCCGGCCTGTGTCCTTCGACACGCTCTACGAGGAGCACGCCGAGGACGTCTACGTCTGGGCCATGCGGTATGCGGCCGGTCGTTCGGGCTGGGCCGAAGACGTCACACATGACGTCTTCCTCAAGGCCTGGGAGCACCAGGCCTGGCTGCGAGAGGAGGATGTGAGGGGCTGGCTCTTTCGCGTCACGCAGAACGTGGCGTTCTCGGCCCTGCGGCGCGAGAAGACGTTCCGACAGCGCATCGCCAGCTTCTTGTTTCCGGTGCACCCCGTGGAGACGGAGTCCACGCCGGAGTCGGCCCTCGCGCGGCGAGAGGCGGTGAGCAGCGCCACGGCGACGTTGGACCGGTTGCCGGGGCAGGAGCGGGTGGTGATGGCCTTGAAGCTTCTGGACGACCTGAGCCAGCGCGAGATTGCCCAGCTCCTCTCGCTGTCGGAGGGCTACGTGTCGAAGTTGATCAGCCGCGCCCAGGGCCGTCTGACGGCCTGGGGATGGGAGGTGGACAATGGCTCCCCGTGACTTCCGCGCCGAGCTCCGGCGTGAAGACCCGCTCCGCCGCGAGCAAGGGATGCCGCCCGCCGTCCGGGCCCGAGTGTGGTCGCGGCTGCGGGACGCACGAGCGCCGAAGCCCGCCTGGCGCAGGCGTCCTGTGTCCTGGGGGCTCGCCGCTGCGGCGGCAGCGCTGGCCCTCGTGGTGTTCTTCCTGCGGACTCCCTCCGCGCGCGCGCTGGGAGGACTCGAGGTCGCGCGGGCCAGCGCCGACCTCATGGCGCGGGAAGACGCCGCGGGGGTGGAGATTCAAGGGGGCGAGGCCGCGCTGCTGGACGCGGCCCGAGGCATCACCCTCCGGAACCAGGGGCCGCTCGTCGTGCGTCGTGAACCCTCCGGGGTACGGCTGGTCCGCGGTCGGGCGGAGTTCTCGGTGACTCACCGCCAGCCAGGCGCGCCTCCGGCCGTCGTACTGGTGTCGGGCGGCGCCATCGAGGTCATGGGCACGCGCTTCACGGTGGAGGAGCAGGGGAGGGGAGGCACGGTCACCTTGCACGAAGGTGCCATCGCCTTTCGTCGTCTCAGTGGCGAGGTGGTTCCCGTGGGATTGGGGCAGACGTTGGCGTGGCCGCTTCCCGAGCCGGTGGCCCCACCCGCCGAGCCAGCCCTTCGCGAGCCAGCGCCTGCCGAGTCGGGACCGTCCCAGCCGCTGGTGACGCCCAGCCCGAAGGTGGCTTCTCCGCGCGTTGCGGCCACGCCGGTTCGTGCGCCCAGCGCGGAGGACGTCTTGCGAGAGCTGGAGGTCCTTCGCGGGCGGCACGAGTTCGAGCAGGCGGCGCGGTACCTCGAGGATGCGATGCGCAGGCAGCCGGTGGCGACGCGGGAGCGCCTCAGCTTCGAGCTGGGCTCACTGCTGACGTACCAGCTCAAGGACGCGCGGCGCGCCTGCTCCCACTGGGCCCGGCACGAACAACAGTTCCGGCGTGGGCACTACGCGGCGGCGGTCCAGCGTGCCCGTGGGACGCTGTCCTGCGAGGGTCGAGACCGCGAGAGCACGCCATGAACCGGGGGCGCTGGAGCCTGCTGTGGCTGGTGGCGGCGTTGACCGCCTGCGAGCCCGCCACCATCGACCATTCCCCGACCTCCAACCTGCTCGACGCCGAGACGGCTTCCCTCGAGACGGGGCTTGGAGCCTGGACGGCGTGGTACGCGGTCACCGTTTCGAGCGCGTCCACGGCCGCGAGAGAGGGTGAAGCCGTCCTGCGCGTGGAGGTGACCGAGCCGTATGGCTGGGGTGTGAGCCTCGACAACTGGCCGGGGTTCGCTGCCTCGCCAGGGGCTCACCGCGCATCCTTCTGGGCACGGGGGTCGCCGGGGCGCTCCCTGGTCGCCGAGATGCGGGTCCTCTGGCGTGACTCAGGCGGTCGGGAGCTGCAGGCGGAGACGTTCTCCAGCCCCGTGCTCTCCGGGCAGTGGGTGCGGACCGCTCGCGAGCTGACGGCTCCCGCGGGAACGGAGCGGGTGTCCGTGGAAGTGACTGGCGCCGAAGGTGCCCCGGGCGATGTCATCGAGCTGGATGCCCTGGTCGTCCAGGCCTTGCGCGCACCGTGACGCCGCGCCCCGCCGGAGTCGGCCTTCCCTGAAGGGTCATTGCGCCGAACGTGCGATTTGCGAGGGACTCACCCCCAACACGCGACGCATGCAGCGGGCCATGTGGCTCGAGTGGGCGAAGCCCGCCTCCAGGGCGATCTCCGTCAGGCTCATCCGACCTTCGAGCAAGCGCATCCGCGCGCGCTCCACGCGCCGTCCGAGGACGAAGCGATGGACCGGCACTCCCGTGGCCTTCTTGAAGAGCGGTTTGAAGTGCGACAGGCTGAATCCCGCCACACCCGCGAGCTGGGCGAGGGTGAGGTCTTCATCCAGGTGCGCCTCGATGTATTCGAGCACGTGGCGCAGGCGCCAGGCTGGCAGCGCTCGGGATGGCTCGGAGGTCGAGGCGCCCTTGCGCGACTGGAGGGCGAGGAGGCGCGTGGCCAGGGCGGTGGCGAGGCTGTCCGCAAACAGCCGGCCTCCCGGATATCCGTCATGGTCCTCCGCCTGCATCATCCAGCCGATGTGCTCGATCTGCGCGTCCCGGATGTGAATCGAGGGCGCCAGCTCGGCGCCCCGGGCGCCCAGGCCCATGGCGTCCGAGGCGTCCGCCATGAGCGACGGTCTCAGGCGCAGCAGCAATGAGCGCGCGGGCCGCGACACCGTCCAACGGGTGCTCGAGCCGGCCGGCACGACGCAGAACTGGCCATGGAGCCGGGTCCCCTGCCGCTCGCGGTCTCCCACTCGATAGGAGACCGGGACGGGATCTCCCAGGTGGAGACAGAGGACATGCCGGTCATCCCGCGGTGACTGGAACACGCCAGAGGGCACCGGGGAGGTGAGCACGTCGAGCAGCGGCAAGCGCTCCGCCCCCGTGCTCGAGAGCAGCGTGGCTGGAGGGCTCGGGTAGCAGGCGGGTCTGTCGCTCATCGCCTCAACCATCTCCGTGCCTCCTGTTTCGCGCAAGCGCGGAAGATCATCCGTCCGTGCTCGGAACCAGCCATCCGTGCGCGCGCGCCGGCGCCGGCGATGCGAGCGTGCTCGCGGATGGACCCCGCAGCTGGGAGAATCACCATGAGACGCAGACAGTTCTTGTACTTGACCGGCGCCGCTTTCACCGCCGGTGTCGTGGGTGCGTGTGTGTCGCGCGTGGACACCGGCCACGGAGTGGTGGGCGCCGCCGCGTCGCCACGGACGGCCGCGGAGGCCTTTCGCGCGGCGCGCCGTTTCGCCGACCTGCCGTTCGGCCAGATTGCCTATGTCGAACGCGGCGAGGGGAACGCGGCCTTGTTCCTCCACGGCGCCCCACTCAACGGCTTTCAGTGGCGGGGTGCGATGGAGCGGCTGTCCGCGCACCGGCGCTGCATCGCCCCTGACTTCATGGGCCTGGGATACTCGCGAATCCCCGAGCACCAGTCGCTGGCGGCGGATGCCCAGGCCGCCATGCTCGTGGCCTTGTTGGATGCACTCGCGATTCCCCAGGTGGACATCGTCGCCAGCGACAGCGGCGGCACGGTCGCGCAGTTGCTCGTGGTCCGTCATCCCGAGCGTGTCCGGACGCTGCTCCTGACGAACTGCGACACCGAGCCCAACAGCCCGCCCCCCAAGGTCAAGCCGATCATCGAGATGGCGCGTACCGGAACCCTCGCGGATTCAACCGCCCAGTGGCTGACCGACAAGGCGCTGGCGCGCTCGACGTTCGGCGCGTCTGTCTTCCGGGACCCCAGCCGCTTCGCGGACGAGACCATCGAGTACTACGCGTCGCCGCTGGTGAGCTCGCCCTTGCGCAGGGCGCAATACCACGCGTTCCACCTGGCCCTGGAGCCCAACCCACTGGCTGGGATGGAGGCACTGCTCCGGCGCAGTCAGGTCCCGGTGCGAATCGTGTGGGGGGATGGCGATGACATCTTCCCACCCGAGGATGCCCACTACCTCGACCGCACGTTCCCCCGCTCCCAGGGCATCCGCTTCGTGCCCGGGGGCAAGCTGTTCTTCCAAGAGGAGTTTCCCGACGTCATCGCCGAGGAGGCCGAGCGCTTGTGGCGCCTTGGCTGAGAGGGGCGTTCATGGGGCCCGCGAGGTGAGCATCGCGGGCTGGCGGGGGCCCTCCTCCGTCGAATGGCTTCGAGTCCATCATCAGGCTGGTCCCATGCGTCAGGGGCCTGTCCGACCGAAATGGGGACTCCACCAGGGGAACTGTCAGGGGCGAATCCCTGTCATGCGACAAACCATTGCCATCCGGGGCCATTGCCAGATGTCTCGAGGCCCTGTCTGCTCGAGCGCTCACTCAGAGGAGAAGGTCATGGCACATCGCGGGTTCGGCCTGGAAGTCTTCTGCTATATCGCGCTGTTCGGATGGGGTTGTGGTGGAGTTCCTCCGAACACGGACGAGCCGCCCGGCGAGCCACTGGCGGAAACGCGTCTCCGGGAGGCCTTGGAGGAGGAGGCCACGGACGACGCCCGGGGGCGTGGCCACACACCCCCTGGGTCGAGCGTGGCGTTGCAGCGGTTCCAGGCCTCTCCGATTGCAATCGAGCATGACCGGGACGGCGGCAGGGTCCTCCTGGCCTACCTCACGGGAACCGCCGATTTCGGAGCGGGTCCCGTCTCCGTTCCGGGGGGCGGCAGCGGCATCGCGCTGGTGGGCTACAAGTCTCATGGCGCCGTCGAATGGGCTCGGGCCTTCGCGACCCATGGCGCGTCAGTGATGGGCCCATCCCTCGACAAGCGGGGGAACCTTGCCTTGGTCGTGGAAAAGTCGTTCCGGCCCGACATCGACTTCGGGGGAGGCCCCATCTCCGCCGCACGTTTCATCGTCGGTCTTGACCGGTCGGGTGGCTTCCGCTGGGTTCGCCCCATTACCGGCCAGGGCTTCTTCCAGACCTATCAGATTGTGGCGAGCCGCTCCGGCGACATCACCATCGCGGGGGTCTACAACGGCGTCGTGGATTTCGGGCAGGGCCCGCTCGCCTCGGCCCTGGACACGGCCTTCATCGCCCAGTTCTCCGCCGACGGTATGCCCCGCTGGAGCCATGTCTTTCCTGACGTGAAAGGCAGCGAGGCGCCCGGGCTGGCGGTGGATGACGACGGGAGCGTGTACCTGGGGGGAACCATCACCACCGCCTTCAGCGGAGACGGCAGCTACTACGGCGACTTCTTTCTCATGCGGTTCACTCCCGGAGGCAGCCTCGTCTGGAACCGGCGCGTCCTGGGCCCCCTGGGCAACGTGAGGCGCCTGGCCATGCATGGCAACCGGGTGGTGCTCACGGGCTTCTTCCGCGAGCCCTTCTCCTTCGCGGGGCAGACCGTGACGAACTCGGGCGGGTGGGGCTGGGGTGCCTTCGTCCTGGCCTACTCGACATCAGGCGCGGAGTCCTGGGGGCGGGGCTTCGCGAACAACGGCCGGTCCATCGACGTGTCGTCGAAGGGCGAGGTGGTGGTGGTCGGTGAGTACGTGGCGGGAGACTCGATCGCCGGAGTTCCACTCCCCCCGGTCCCTCCGGGGGGGAGCAACAGGAGCATCTTCGCCGCCAGTTTCGAGGGGCCGAATGGACGACTCCGCTGGGCGCGGGGTTTTCCCTCCACCGGCGCTTGGGTCAGCGATGTCGACATCGACAAGCAGGGCCTGAGCAGGGTCGTGGGGAATTTCTGGGGCGCCACGGACTTTGGTGATGGACCGGTGACTCCCGTGCCCCCATCGACCGGGTTCGTGCTGGAACTCGCGCGCTGAGGTGAGGAGTGCGTCAGGGCGCGTGCGCGGAATGAGGATGCTGGACGTTGGAGCGGGAGCCGGGCTTTGGGCTCATGGATGAGGCCGGAGCCCACCTGAGCAAGCCGCGCGATTGTCTCATTCCACACAGAAGCCATGTACATGGATAGTTAAGCGCGAATTAAAGCTATTTCATTTTTTCCGGAGAGATAGGTTCCGGGCATGAGAGAACCTTCCAGCGCGCGAGTGGCGGCATGGAGTCTGGCCATCCTGGGGCTGTTCATCGGCGCCTGCGGGGATGCATCCCAGGGCCATCGTGATGAAGCGCAGCCCGCCCCCTCCTCCCTGGCGGCGCCCTTGGGGTCGGTGGTCCCGCTCTTCGACTCCAGCACCCAGCTCGAGCCCGCGCTCGTGGTGGATACGCCGACGGCGCTCATCACCCGCCTCGGGGACCGGTCGCGCGATCGCCACGCCCGGGAAGCGCAGTTCCAGAGCTACGAGCACTACCTGCCGCTGTACTTCGAATATCGCACCTACGGCATCGAAATCATCGACAGGATCGCCAAGGGTGGCGGTGACATCACCGTCAACATCACCTCCCTCTGGCCCTTGGACACGCCGGACTTCCGAGCGTTCTACCAAGGTCAGGCGGTGCTCTCTCAATATTGGTTCAACGTGGACATGGCGCAGGTGGACCCACTGCACTACACGGCCACCATCAATTACAACGGGAAGGAGAACCGGCGGATCCAGGTGGGCGACCGCATGGAGATTGAAATCAGCCCCTTCATGCTCCCTCCCGTCATGGGACGCGCCAACTATTACGGGACGGCGTTCCTCTACATCGTGGGCCAGGGCGGCATGGTGCCCTGGGAAGGGAGGGGCTCGAACCTGGACTCGTTTCCCCTGCCGGAGGCAGCCTGGCTGGGGGGACGAACGACGCTCGGCTACAACTACTCGAACGAGCCGGCGCACCTGTTCAAGCAGCTGGCGACGAACACGGCGCCAGGGAACGCCCAGCCGTTCGTCGAGGGACGGCGACTGCATCACACCGATTTCGGCGATGGCTCCCACTCGGAGGCTGGCAACCCGACCTTCACCGCGCAGCAGAACAAGCTCGGGCCCGCATATATCGCTCGCAGCTGCATTGCCTGCCACACCAACAATGGCCGCGCGCTTCCTCCCGACCCGGCGACATCTCTGTATGCCTTGCGGTTCTATGTGAATGACGCCCCCTGGGCGGACGTTCACTATCGGCTCAACGGAGGCTCCCAGCAGAGCTTCCGGATGGCGCATGACAGCTCCAACGCGAACACCCACCTGCTCAAGGACATCCCGGCGGGCACGGCCGTCCAGTACCACTTCACCATTGGCAACTCCGCGGGAGGGTTGAGCACCACGTCCCCAGTGAGCTTCACGGTGAGCGGCGGTGGTACCAGTGGAGGCAATCTCTTTGGCCACGTCGTCGTCGCGCCTCCCCTCCGCTATACCGTCAGGGTGGGCGCGGTCGGCACCTCCGTGACGGCGCATCCGGCGTTGGGGTGGGTCCTTCAACCGCAGAGCACCACCGGTAGCCCCGAGGGCAACGTGAGCATCTCGGGCTGGACGTTGACGAACGGCACGTTCGGAGATGGCACGGGCTATCAGCTGCGGCGCCCCGTCTACGACTTCACGGGTCCCGTTCCCACGTACCATTCGGCTCGCATCACGCCGCCCCTGGTCGGGTTGGGCCTGCTGGAGGCGCTCGATGAGGGCACGATTGCCAGCCTCGCTGATGCCAACGATGCCAATGGCGACGGCATCTCCGGGCGCATGCAGACGGTGGTCGATCCCCAGACGGGCCAGCCGCGCATGGGGCGCTTCGGCTGGAAGGCGGGCAAGGCGAGGCTCAGGCATCAGATCGCGAACGCGCTCAATGTCGACATGGGGGTCACCACCTCCGTCTTCCCCGTTCCGGATTGTGGCTCGGCACAGACCTGTGCCGGAGCAAGCACCGAGTTGGCTGACGCGGACCTGGACAGGATGGTGCGCTACATCGCCCTGCTCGGGGTCCCCGCGCGGCGCAATCTCAGTGATTCTCAGGCGCTCCAGGGGGAAGGTCTCTTCGCCAGCCTGGGCTGCGCCCGGTGCCACGTCACGACGTTGACGACCAGCCCGTATCATCCTTACAGCGAGCTGCGCGGCCAGGTGATTCATCCCTACACCGACATGCTGTTGCATGACATGGGGCCAGGGCTGGCGGACAACCTCCCGGAGGAGGGGGCCACGGGCGCGGAGTGGCGCACGCCACCGCTCTGGGGCATTGGCTTGACGGCTGGCGTCAGCGGCGGGGAGGCCTATCTGCATGATGGTCGTGCGCGCAGCCTCTCCGAGGCCATCCTGTGGCACGGTGGGGAGGCCGAGTCCTCCAAGGAGGCCTTCCGCGTCCTGAGCGGCTCCCAGCGGACGGCGCTGCTCAAGTTCTTGCAGTCACTCTGAGTCGACGGGGGGCGGCGCCCGGTCCGGCCCGGCGCCGCTCCCGGCACGGCCCGCGAATCCGCGGGCCTTGCCGTGCATGCTGGAGGCGGAAGGGACGAAGGCTTTCCGGGGGCCTCGTTCTAGTTGCCGGAAGCAATGGCCAGCTTCGTGACTCTCGAATGGCTGAACGCATTCGTGAGGACGGGCTGCCTTGGGCTTCCTGGTTCATCCCATTCCGGGATGGCTCCAGCGAGGGGGTACCTTGAAAGTTCATCGTGTCGGGTGTGTCTTGGTCGTGAGCATGGCCCTGTTGCAGGCCTGTGGCGGTCCTGCCGATGCGCTGTCAGACGGGGCGGGCACGGAGTCCGAACAGGTGCAGATTGGCGAGGCGCATTCGGAGCTCTCCGTCTCCGGATACTCCGTGAGCTTGAACATCCATGGTGGCACGAACGGGGGGGAGGGACGTCTGGCCTGTGCAAGTGGCTACGTGGTTGTCGGCTTCTACGGACGCGCCTGGGACTTCCTCGAGCGGTTCGGTGTCGTCTGCGCTTTCCTCAACGCGGACGGAACCTTGGGCGGGCAGTACTCCACGGGCTACGTGGGGGGCACGGGTGGAACGGACTTCGGCACCATCAAGTGCCCGACCAATATGGCCGCGGTCGGTGTGCGAGGGCGCGCGATGAATTACGTGGACCGGTTTGGCCTCTATTGCTCTGGGGTCAGCAACTGGAAGACCTATGGGACCGTGCAGGCGGTGACAAACATGGCAGGGGGGAGTGGGGGCGCGAGCTTCGAGAACGACCTGGCGCCAGCGGGCTATGTGCTGACGTCGTTCAACACGCGCTCCGCGACGTACGTGGATCGGCTCCAGGGCGTCGCTTCATTCATCTCGCCGTAGGTTTCGGCGTTCGAGGTCGGCATCTCTCGCCTACGGGCGGGAGATGTCGGCTCCGCCGAGGTCCTCGGGCGTGAGTTTCAGCGCCTCGCTGATCGCCAGGACGTCCTGGTACTCGCGCCAGTGCTGAATCAGGCCGTCGCGGACCCGCAGCACGCCGATGAGGGTCGCCGACGCGCGCAGGCCGGTGGTGGTGACCGTCCCAGCCAGCTCGTATTCGACGACGATGACCTCGGGGTCGCGGGTCTGGTGTGTCGCCAGTTCGCGGAACTGCTCGAAACGCACCGGCAGGACCGCGCTTCTGGCGCGGTAGAACGCCAGCCACGCCTCGCGGCCCTCATGACGTCGCATGCCTGGAGGGGAGAACGGGGTCTCGACCACGACATCTTCGGCCAACAGCTCCGCTGGGAGGAGCGTCGCCTCTTCCCCGACGAGGGCTTCCTGCATGCGCTGGTAGATGGCGAGAGGACCCGCGGACTCCGGTGCCGACTGTGTCACGGTCATGCCTCCTGAGATAAGATGAGTTCGACTCAGGATTCTTAGTGAGTCCGACTCATTTTTGCAAGGAGGGACGATTGATGGCGCGAGAAGGTGGTCCGCCCGCTGGAGGCGGTGAAGGTGAACGCCCCGTTCGTGCGGATGCCCGCCGCAATCGCGCGCGCATCCTGGATGCGGCCGAGGCCGTATTCGCCGAGCAGGGCGCGTCGGCGTCGACCGAGGCCGTGGCCGCGCACGCGGGCGTCGCGATTGGCACCGTGTTCCGGCACTTCCCAACCAAGCCCGAGCTGCTCCAGGCCGTGGTGATGCACCTGCTCGACCGGCTCATCACGGAAGTCGACGCGATGGTCGGCAATCAGGACGCAGTCACCGCGCTGTTCGAGTTCTGCGCCCGCGTCATGGAGATCAGCGCCCGAAACAGGGCGGTGTTTGCCCGCCTCGCCGAAACCGGGGTCCGGGTCCGTGTCGGAGACGCGTTGGCCCGCCTCCGGCCCGGCATCGACCTGCTGCTCGAACGCGCTCAGAAAGCGGGCACCGTCCGCGACGACCTGCGCCCCGCCGAGCTGATCGCCCTGCTCGCGGCCATCTGCCAGGAGGCGCTCGCTGATGAGTGGAGCGAATCATTCCGCCAGCGCGCGCTCACCCTCCTCTTCGACGGCATGCGGCCGACCGCGAGACGTTGACCGCAATCCCACGCCTTGATGCGTTCATGCCACGGTCATCTGATGGGGGGCGGTACAGGTTCGCTTGCCTCGAGGAAGGGGTCGACGGCTGCGACCATCGCCGGGGACTCGAAGAGGTCGTAGTGCGTGCGGCCGGGCAAGATGGCGAGGCTCGACTTGAGGCGGCCGCTGCCGTCGTGGCCGCCATCGCGCTGGCCTCCGGCGAGCAACTCGTAGAGCCGGATGATGTACGAGGGGGGCATGGAGTCCGCGTCGACGAACACGACGAGCACGGGCATGATGAAGGCCCGCGCGTCGATTCACGGGCTCGCGGAAGGAAGGATTCCTCGGAACGGGAGGCGTCCCTATTCAGGGAGGATGAGATGGCGAGTCTGGGTGTGTCGAAGGAGCATCTGCTCTCCCGCGGAGCGGCGAGGTTCAAGGACCTTGTCTATCTGGCGCTGCAGGACAAGAAGTTGCACAAGAAGGAGGTCCCACACACGCGACTTGGAAGTGTCGACGGCGGCGAGCTCGCCAGCGTCGCGGACCTTCCCTGGAACGCGGCGGGCATGTGTGTCGCGAAGGCACCGAGCGAGAAGCTGGTGGTGGTCTCCGGTGATGGGAAGGTCTTCACCTACGTGGGCGGAGAAGAGGGCTCGGAGACCATTTCCAAGCCCGCGGACCTTCGAGGCTGTGCGTCCATCGCGGGTCAGGCCCATGCCTTCGGGATGGGGCGGGAGGTCTTCCGACGCGAAGGGGAGGGGCGCTGGCGCGCCATGCATGCGCCCAAGGCCAAGGGCGACCAGGTCGTGGGGTTCGAGGCGCTCGATGGCTTCGATGCCAAAGACCTCTACGCGGTGGGCTGGGACGGGGAGATATGGCACTGCGACCAGGGGACATGGACGCAGTGTTCGAGCCCAGCCCAGGTCATCCTGACCGCGGTGTGCTGCGCCGGAGATGGACAGGTCTATGCAGGCGGGCAGTCAGGGACGTTGTTGCGTGGGCGCGGGAAGAAGTGGGAGGTCGTCAAGACCGGGCTGGGTGAAGACCTCTGGGACATTCGATGGTTCATGGGCCAGCTCTATGTGGCGACCCTGAGCGCCTTGTATGTGCTCGAGGGAGGGGCGCTGGTGGCTGTCGATTTCGGTCGCAACGCCCCGAAGAGTTTCTACAAGCTGACCGATGCGGAGGGCGTGCTCTGGTCGATTGGACAGAAGAACGTCTGCTCATTCGACGGCGCTGAATGGCGGCGCTGGGAATGACGTTTGCCGGGGGCCTCCGCCGCGCCGCCTCGTGAGAGGCGACGCGTGCGCACGGAGCGCCCCTGGCCGACACCGAACCACGGGGCGCCCAGGCGCTTGCGTCATGCGTCCCGACACGCGCTCGTCATGGCGCGGACAGGGGCTTCGAGGTCGCCGCCTCGGCCGCATGCTCGAGTGCCTCCGTGGCGGGAGCGCTCACCCCCATCCAGGCGAAGAGGCGCTCCAGGACGAAGGCCCGCTCGGGCTCGGCGAGGCCGGCGATGTTCGCACCGTGGTTGCCCCCCGGAGCGAAGAAGCGGAACGCATCGTTGTCCTCGCGCACGGAGAATGCCGTGGCGGAATACGGGTCATTCTCCCCGTAGATGAAGAGCATCCGCTCTCCGTGGTCGCGCACCCAGTGCTCCACCCGAAGCATGGCCTCCATGTCGAACGGCTCCGTCACGGGGAAGCTCACGTACACGTCAGGCGTGTTCTCCCCGGGGTAACGCAGAAGCCCTCGCAGGTGTTTCGTGGGGAAGCGCGACCAGCCCAGCTGCGTCGCGGCCTGATAGTAGGCGTACTCGAAGGGGGCGATGAAGCGGTCCGCATAGGTGTAGACAACGCCGACGACTTCGTCCAGGAACGCGAACGTCTCCTCCGCCGGCGCGCCGGGCGCGGGGATGCTCGCGCACGCGGACGCGCCGCCGTACTGCCAGAAGTAGAAGAACGCCTCGACGGCGGAGAACTCCAGCGCGCGGTCCGGACCGCCCACGACGGTGAAGCCGGTGTTCAACTTCGCTCCCAGCGCTTCCACGAAGGGCAGGAGCTCCTCGCGGCGCCGCAGCACGTCCTGCTGGAAGGACTCCAGCTTCGCGCGGCAGTCAGCGTCCCCCAGCGTCGCGAGGAAGTGGACGTAGCGCACGTCGTACAGCCCATGGTTGCTGGGCGCGACATACGGAAGGGTGGCGTCCACGTCATTGGGGTAGAAATAGCGGTGATACACGGCCGTCACCCCGCCCTTGCTGCCTCCGGTGGAGAGCCAGCGCGCGGGGTAAAGGGGCTTGAAGGCCTGGACGGCGCGGTGGCTGTCGCTCGCGGCCTGGTAGATGGTGAGCAGCCGCGTATCCCGGGTTGCCGGGATGGACGTCCCCATGAAGCGGTGCTCCACGGAGAGCTGGTTGGCGCCGAGCAAGGCGGTGGGCTCGGCCTGCCAGGGCCTGGATGCCAGCATGTAGCCCTCGGTGGAGAGCACCATGGGCGCGTCCACCGAGCGGTGAAGGAGCGTCATCCGGAGCGCGAAGCGCTCCCCTTGGGGATTCTCATGGTCCGCTGGCTGGTCGAGTTTCAGCAGGAAGAAGCGCGTGCCCGGAAACGGCGACGGCTGCTCGAGGACGACACTGAGCCCGGGGATGGCTTGGAGCCGGGCGAGGATGTCTTCGGATTCCGCCGGGGTCTCGAGCGAGGCCACGGACTGCTCCGGTGGGGGAAGCTCCGCGAGGGATGTCTCCCCACACGCCTGCAGCATCATGGCCATGGCCAGCAGCCATCTCGCGCTGTGAGTCTTTGTCATGCGATGCACCTGGGGGGGTTCGAGGTGCTGTGCAAACGCATGCCGGGCACCGCCATATCGGGCATGCCGGACCCCCTTGGCGGAGTCAGTCCGGTCGGACGGTCTGGCGGGAGCGGGCCAGCGCCAGCGCGCCGAGGACCATGCCAATCACCCCCATCGCCAAGGCCACGAAGGCCCCGCCTCGCCCGTTTCCGGTGCCGATGTCACCCGTGGAGCGAGCCAGATGCAAGCCGCTGAGGAGCACGCCGAAAATGGCCGCCACGAGGGCGGTGGTGGCCTTGCTTCGCCTGGTGGCGGCGTCGGGACCCCGGGCGGAGCGGGCCAGGGCCCTCCCTCCGATGACCACGCTGCACAGCCCCACCGCGGCGGCCACGAGGGCTTCGAATCGCCCGGAGCCGGTGCCGAGTGGCGAGGCGGCATGACTCACCCCTCCATCGAGTACAGCCACCACGAACAGCGCGACACAACCCCAACTCGAGTTCCGAAACAGGGACATGGAAGCGTCTCCTCCTCGCCCGGACGCTAGGGGCGAAGCAGGACGCTGGATTGGACGAATTTTACCTGTCGCCGCCCGGCAGCGCGACATGGTTCTCCTTCACGTCCACACACCGGTGGCGCAGGAAGGCCGCGGGCGAGAGGCCGGAGAAATCCATGAAGTCGCGGCTCATGTGAGACTGATCGAAGTAGCCGCACTCGAGCGCCAACTGGGACCAGGCAGGCACCCGGGGACGCTCGGTCATCGCGAGCGCGCGTTGGAAGCGTCGCACGCGGCCGAAGAGCTTGGGCGTGATGCCGACGTCAGCGGTGAAGAGCTCGATGAACCGGCGGCGGCTGAGGCCCAACTCCGCGGCGACGTCGCCGACACTGCTCCCACCGCGCGCGAGGCGCTCGAGGGCGAAGTGCATCGCGCGCTGGCGTTCTGGCATGGCGCGAAGCGAGGAGAGCAGGGCCTCTTCGAGGAGACGAAAGCGCTCCCCTGGGGTGCGCGCCGAGCACAGCCGCTCGCGGAGCAAGCGCGCGCGACCTCCCCAGAGGGTCTCGAGGTCGACGTGGGTGTCCGCGAGCTCCCCTGGCGGGAGGCCCAGGGCTGCTCGGGCACCGCCAGGGCGGAAATGAACGCCGACGATGGAGGTGTGTTCTCGCGTGTCGATGACGAAGTAGCTGCGATAGGCGCCGGAGACGACAGCGCCCGAGAAGCGGCGGCAACGCGTCGGGTCGACCGGGTCGTAGACGCGAATCTCGTCCTCGTGGAGGTTGACGACCAACTCGAGCGTACCGCTGGGAACGATGCGCTCCCGCGCGTGGGCGGGTACGTCGCCGAGGGACCAGTAGTACTCCACGAAGTCCGCGAGCGGCGCCATGGGGGCGTGGGAGGTGTAGAGCATGGAACGCGGGCGCAAGGATAAGGCGCGACCGGAGCGGGCGCACGCTCCCGTCGCGCCGAAGACGCGCAGGCGTTCGCCGTACCTGCCCGGACGCGGAGTGGGGGCGTCCGGGCGTCGGGGGGCGTGGTCCTCAGGGCTGCACGAACACGGGCGTCACCCAGTAGTTGGTGGCGTGGTCGAGCTGTGACGGAAAGCAGCCGCTGCCGCAGTAGCTGTAGACGCCGTTACCCCCGACGTTGGGACTGGACGGCGCGTGCAAGGGGGGGCTGTCCACCCCGGCGCTCGCGAAGAAGTACTCGTCGTTGGACGCCTGCCCCGTGCGCGAGAAGTACGACGCGACATAGACGGTGTTCGCGGCGATCGACACCGGCGCCGAGAGTTTGATCTCCGCCCAGCCCGGCGTGTCGGGCCCGTCCGTTCCCCGCCCGGAGCCCAGCAAGGCCCCGGTCGACGACCACAGATGCACCGTGTAGCCCCCCACGCTGGGGGCGTTCCGATAGAAGCGGATCGCGCTCACCACGCCCGGTACGTCAGACGTGAACTTGACCCCCACCTCGATGGGGCGTGTGTCGCGGCTGCTGTACGCGCCCGCTCGCGCCGACGCGGGCCACAGGCTCTTGCCGGCAGTCGCCGGCGGTGCGCCGGCGTTGGTCACGAACACGGTCGTTCGCCCCGAGGTGTTCATGAGGCCGGCTTCATCGATGCCAATCAACTGGAGGTCATGCCGCCCGTTCGGGACCGAGGTCGAGTCCCACGAGAACGTGAAGGGGGCCGCCGTGTTGCTCGCGACGAAGCTGCCGTCGACGTACAGCTCGACCGCCTTCATTCCGCCCAGGTCGTAGGTGTACGTGCTCACCGGGAGGGTACCCGTCACCGTCGCTCCACCGGACGGGGAGGCAATCGACACCTGTGGGTTCGACTCGTCCAGGTACGGCTGGACGAAGAGAGGAATCGACGTCCGCCCCGCCGGGGTGATGTCGAAGGCCTGGAGGTTGTCACTCTGCTTCCGGACGCGGTTGACGGGGAGGGCGCTCGCATCGAACGCGACGTCGTTCGTCGTGCTGAAGGTGCAAAGCTCGAGGTCCAGCCAGTCCCCCCGCTCGCCTGGGCCGAAGCGCAGGGCGTTCGTGGCGTTGCGGAAGATGGAGTTGCGGATGATGGTGGGGTCGCCGGTGCCGTCGGCATTGTGGTCGTCCGAGAGAATCAGGTCGGGTGACTGGCCGCCACCGTCGAAGATGAAGTTGTCGAAGCGCAGGCGCATGTGGCCGAACTCGTTCACTCCGGGCGACACGGCCTTCATGTGCAGCGCGGCGTCGCCGTTGCCGTAGAGCGTGGAGCTCTCGTAGTGATAGGCGTTGGAGTAGGCGCCATGGTCGATACCCGCCTCTCCATTGTGGTAGCCGACGTAGTTGGCGATGACGTGGGGCAGTTGGTCGTTCTGCCAGGCGAAGATGCCATCGACCTTGTTGTTGTGCGCGATGTTGCCCCGGGAGAAGTTCCAGATGCCGTGGCCGTTGATTCCGTCTTCCTCGGGCCAGGTGAATCCCGAGGAGTCGACGTTGCCCTGGACGCCCACCGCCACGGAGTCGCGGATGATGTTGCGCAGGCCCTGATTCACCATGAAGCCCGTCAAGTTGTAGCCGCGGTACTCGGGGTCGACGCGGACGATCGCCGCCACGCAACGGTCGTAGACGATGTCGTGGCTCTCGTCCCCCGCATCTGAGAGATCCCCGCATTTGAGCGAGCAGATCGCCAGTCGCCTGCCCGACGGCTCCGTGCGAGGCGGGATGGTGTCGAGCAAGAGGAGAGGCCATGCTGGTACGCAAGGTGGCCATCAACGAAGAGC
>NZ_JAKCFI010000025.1 GCF_021412625.1 Myxococcus stipitatus
CCATCCGCTTCACCATCTGCCCCTTGAATGCATCCGTGTACGGCACTGCTTCCTGCCTGCTCTCGCCCCCAGGGCGTCGTCAGCTCGGCATGTCAGCCGAGGCGACAACTTCCCTGACACAGGGGGGGATGGGCACGTACACCCAAGGGTGAAGAGCCATACTACGGGTTCTGCTTCTGGCTTGGCGACGACGCTAGGCCCCGGTACTGGCTCGGCTTTTGGCGCTCCAAGAACACGAAGAAACCTGTCTTCGGGCTCAGTGTCCCTAGTGAGCGCGGCCAGCCGGTACTCTTCGAGGAGCCCTTGAGCTTTAATGCCGGGGCGCTAGCGCGACGCATACTCTCCGCGGCCCGGGGCTATAACTGTCAGCCGCGATAGAACCTCTTGGAGCAGGCCCATCTTCGAATTTTCGGGGAGGGGGAAGCCACACCGCTCGGACTCTGACCGGAGCACGAGGATGTCTCTTCCCACCAGCAGCTTCGATCGCTCCGCTGAGTTGTCGCAATGCTGCCATAGAGTTCATGAGCTCGGGTAAGTGCCAGAGCATATCTTGCCGAGCCAGGCGGGACGCTCCGCTCCGGTGGATGTTGACGCCGCGGAGCCCGCCTGCTGGTGACACCTGGGTCATCACCACCACCAGTAGGTAGGCCCCTCTTCGCTCCCATGCGCTCGTGGTTGTCGATTAAAGTAAGGCCTTCTGGACGCACGGAATGCGAGTGCGAGGGGGTCATATGGCGAAGACGACGCTTGAGGCGTTGCGAGGCTGGTTCGACGGCAAGGAGGGGCTGCGGGAGTTCCTGTTGGAGCACGCGCCGGACCGGGTCGAACTACTCGACGCTGGTCTCAAGCGGCTCGAGGCCATCGAGGCGCTGCGGAAGGACCCCCTCCCAGTTTGTTTTCTTGGGGGCGCAGGCGTGGGCAAGAGCACGCTTCTCAATGCGGTCGTGGGCGGAACCCGCTCTCTCCTTCCTGCTGGCGGGGTAGGCCCCCTGACCGCGCTCGCGACGCGGATCTCCTTCGCGGAAAAGCCGTACTTTGAGGCGCGCTATCACGGAGGAGACAAGGTCAACCAGGTGCTCTTCGCCTTGGAACGGGCCTTCACTTCGGACGGAGCTACGGCCACCGAGGACGCTGGAGAGGATGCCTCGAAATCCGCAGACTCCCGCTCCGAGAAGCGAACTGCCTACACCCAGCTTGCCGCGCTCCTCATCCGAGGCGATCAGTTCAAGACCCAGGACATGCCTTACCTCATGGACGGACTTCGCCGGGCGCTGGGCTCGGAGCCGAAATGGAAGGCCACCATCGCGCCCGAGGATCTCCGGCGCATCGAGCGCCTCGCAGAGGTCCTCTCCAGCCCGGATCGGACCCGCCGGGTCGAACTCACCCCGGGTGCCGAAACCGCGTTCTACAAAGAGCTTCACGAGCATGCAGCCGGTGCCCTGGCACCGGTGATCCGGGAACTGGAGGTCGGCTATAACAGCCCGATTCTCAAGAGCGGCCTCGTTCTCGTAGATCTGCCCGGCGTCGGAGTGGCGAACGATGAGTACCAGGAGGTCACGGCCGAGTGGATTCGTAAGGCTCGGGCTGTCGTGCTGGTGGTGGACCGCGCGGGTTTCACCAAGGCTAGCGCGGACCTCCTCAAGGAGACCACGTTCCTCAACAGCCTCCTCCACGACTCGCCCGACAATCCGGATCCCGCTCGGCTTGTCGTGGTGGCGACCAAGCTCGATCAGCCTGCTTTGGAGGAGCGGCAGCGGATAAAGGACTTGGATCCCGACAACGTCCAGACCTTCGTGCATTACTTCGAGGACGTTTGCCGTCGTGCCGTTGACGTCATGCGCAACCAGGTGGAGACCCAATTGGTCTCTTTCGTGGAGGACGGGGCGTCGGCCACCCGGGAGGCTCGCGACGAAGTGGTGAAGCGGGTAGTGGCCGGTCTCTCTGTGCACCCGCTCTCTGCCACCGAGTACCGCGCGCTCCTTCTCAGCGACGAAGACGCTCCGAGGCGGCTGAAGCGAATCGAGGAGTCCGGCGTACCCGCCTTTCAGGAGAGCCTCCGCGCGATGGCCACTTCCCGCCTCTCCGATCTTGAGGCTCGGATTGCCACCCAGAAGGAGCTGTGGAGCACCCAGGCACGTACTGCCGTGGAGATGGTCGTCGCGAAGTGGGATGAGGACAATCGCGCTGAGGAGGAGGCGCAGCGCCTCAAGCAAGAACTGGAGGAGTTCTCCAGCGGCCTGCGAACCGAACTCGCCAACCGAGAGGGAGCCTTTCGCAACTTTCTCAGCGAGACCATGCCCTCGTTGATCGAGGCCGAGCTTGAGCGCGCCTCCCTGGAGGCGGAAAAGGCGATCCGCACGCGGTTGCGCAAGTACAGGAACTTCAACTGGAGAACCCTGCAGGCGGCGATTCGCCGGGGAGGGACCTTTCACGGTGCGAGGAAGGTCGAACTCCCGGTGGAACTCACCCTTGAGTTCGAAGAGCCATTGGCAGTGGTGTGGTCGAAGAAGCTGCTCGTCGAGCTCCGTCGGCGGACAAAGATGATGGGAGAGGATCACGTTCAGCTTGTGGAGCCGATCGTTGGATGGGCTCGTAGCCAGGGTGCCCGAGTTAAGCCGCGGATGGTTGAAGCCCTCCACGAAGATCTCAAGGCGAGTACTGCCGATCTCGGTCAGGTAGGGAGGGAGGCCATCGATGAACTCAAGGAGACCGTCAAGCTTGAACTCTACAAGCAGGTGGAAAAGGCGGTTCGCAGCCGCTGCCAAGCCTTCGTTAAGAGCGGTGAGGCTGAAGGTGCCGGCGTGCTCAGCCGGATGATCGAATTCCTGGACGATAGTCTCGGACCATCGGTGGTGGAGGCGGCGAGGCCAAAGGCCAAGGAGGTCCTCCTTCGTAACTACGAGAAGGTGCGTGACGACATCCGCTCTGTCTTCCGCCAGCGTTCGAACCCCATCCAAATGGCTGTGAGCGCCCTGGTCGACTCGCACGAGGAGCACGTCCGCCGAAGCGACGCCCAGCGGCGCAAGGTCGTCCTCGCCCGTGGCCGCACGCTCCTCGCTGCCTGTCCAAGAGGTGCCGCATGACTCGCCTCTACCGTCACGACACGGAGCCGATGGCCATGCTCCGTGAGCTTGACGACTTCGGAATCCGCGCTCTCGACCTCGCCCGTGCCCCAGGGCGATTCTGGGGGGCCGAAGGCACGAACCTTCCGCTCCTCACCTCAAGCGTTGACGCTCGCCGAGTCACCGCCGTACCGACCCCGGCCGAACTGCTCGCACTCCCGCCTGAGGCAGGGGACAGTTGGCTCGCCCGGAGTCGCAGGTCGGTGTCGGCGGCCTTCGCCTGGTTCCTCCTCGCCGAGGATCCCCAGCGGCGGCTCGACGTCCGCCCGGTGGTGACTCTGGCCCACCAAGCCAGTCTGGTGCGGCACGTGCTCGACCATGCGAACCTGCGACGTGTCCTGATCGCCGACGAGGTTGGCCTCGGCAAGACGATCGAGGCGGCGCTCATCATCGGCGAGCTCCTCGAGCAGCAGCCGACGCTGCGGATCCTCTACCTGGCGCCGGCCCGGCTCGTCGGAAACGTGATGCGCGAGTTTCGGCGGCTTGAGCTTCCCTTCCGCGCGTGGGTCTCAGGAGAGGAGGGGGACGCGCGGCTAGGTGGAAAGAACGGGGATGCTTGTGTGGTGGCGAGCATCCACCGGGCCGTCCACCCCAGCCACATCGACAAGGTGTCCCGAACCGAATGGGATGTCCTCATCGTCGACGAGGCCCACCACCTCTCCGACTGGGCGGAAGGTGGCGGCAGTCCCGTTCGCAAGTACAAGCTCGTGCAGGAGATCGTGAGCCATCTTGGCCCGGAAGGCAGACTCTTCCTCCTTACGGGCACGCCGCACCAGGGACACGCCGCCCGTTTCGAGAACATCCTCCGGCTCCTCAAGAGGCCAGGAGAATCGGACGAAGCCGTGCGTGGCCGGGTTATCTACCGCACCAAGGAGGATGTCAGGGACTGGGATGAGCGGCCGCTGTTTCCGCTCCGCCGGGTTCGGGAACCTGTTGCCGTGGATCTCGGCGCGGAGCACCGGCGCTGGCTTGAGAACATCCATGACTTCTTTGAACCGGAGCGGAATGAACGGCCGGGGGACGCCCGGCGGCGGGCGGCGACCTGGCGCTGTGGGCTTGCCCTGCAGTGGGCCACATCGAGTGTGCAGGCGGGCCTCGGGTTTCTGGTGCGCCAGGCACTCCGCGCCGGCGCGAACCTGAAGCTGCGCGGGCTTCAGCGTGCCCTGGCGCTGCTCCGGCCCTATCGGGATGGGCAGCCGGACGAGCCTGTCGTACGCCTGTTCGAGCGGATGCAGCACGACATCGTTCGACAGGAGCAGACGTCCTCACTGGAGGATCTCGAAGAACTCGATCCCGAGCACCCTGCCGTGGTGCACCTCGACAGACTGTCGCACCTTCTTGAGGAAGGCTCCGCGCTCCTCGAGCGGGATCCCAATAAGAAGTGGGACATACTTTTCGAGCAGGTCCTCCACGATCTTGGTGAGGAGAAGGTGGTCCTCTTCGCCCAGCCCATCGAGACCGTTACGGCGCTGTGTGGCTACATCGAGCGGAAGACGGGCAAGCGTCCAGCGAAGATCATCGGCGCGCAGAGTGAGCAGATGCGTACCGAGCAGATCGACGCCTTCTGGCGGCCTGACGGCCCTCAGTTCTTGGTCTCGTCCCGGGCAGGTGGCGAGGGTCTCAACCTGCAAGTGGCGAGGCGCCTCGTCCATGTGGACGTCCCCTGGAATCCAATGGAACTGGAGCAGCGGGTCGGTCGCGTCCACCGCTTCAAGTCCAGGCGCACCATCCTCGTGGATACACTCGTGGTGAAGGATAGCCGCGAGGTGGATACTTATCGGGTCGCGCGGGAGAAGCTGCACAGCATCGCCCGAACAGTCGTGGCCCCCGAGCGCTTCGAGGAGCTCTATTCCCGGGTGATGGCGCTCGTCCCACCGGAAGAACTCCAGGATGTGATGGGAGAGCGCCCCCTGGGGCCACTCGACCCGAGCGAAACCGATCGGATCAACAAGCTCGTCACCGAGGGATTCGAGCAGTGGCGCAAGTTCCATGACGAGTACGCGGGCAACCAGCGCAAGGTCAGGGCGCTCGATCCAGGTCAGGCGCGCTGGAGCGATCTCGAATCGCTACTCACCGAGGAGCTGCAGGCCCGCCCACTCCTCGACTTCGAGGTGCTCCGCTTCAGCACAAGAGAGGAAGAAGTTGTCGATGCTTCCGAAGTTGCGACGGTCTTTGAGATAGCCGGCCGCCCCCGTGCTTGCGGCGACTACTCAGGTATGCCCGTCACCGGCGCGCGCGGCGCTACTGCCGACGCCATCGGCCTCAACAGCCCTGAGGTCTCCGCCGTGCTCCGGCGCCTCGCCTTTCCCGAGCGCCCGAGTGGCGCCGCGGTGTTGCGATGGCCCGCAGGCCGACCTCAGCCCACCAGCACAGGAGCCTTGGGGCTCGTGGTTTTGGCGAGGCAGTCGCTACGGCAGCAGCAGGGCACATGGGTCGAGCACCGGCTTGAGCTGGAGGGAAGCCTCATCCGTCCAGATGGTACTCGGCAGCTCCCTCCGACAGAGCTAGCGGATCTCCTGAGGAAACTCCGTGGCGCGGTCGCGGTTAAGGAGCCCGTCATCGACGCGTCTCTGCTGGGTTCCATCAAGGGCATCGAGTCTCAGCGTTCGCTCGAACTCCGGCAGCCGAGCGAGACCGATCACCGCGACGGAATTCGCCATGTTGTCTGGCCCATCCTCGCTGCGATGTTTGTGGCATAAGCGCCTACCGCCTCATTCACTAATGAGCTTCACGTAGTGAGGTGAAGAGCCTGAGGACGGCGCCAAAGGCCCTACGCCCTCCGCACGTTCATCTGGCTCCCTGAAGGTCAGTAGATAGGGCTGCTGCTGCGCTATATCGGCAGGCCCTCGCACCCCCCATGCCCTGTCAGCCTGTCAGACTTGACGGGGCGCCTCCACCACTCCAGACGGCCCGGGGCCCCCCTCGAAGAGCTGGCCAGATAACAGGCAATCATCGTCCCAGCGTGGGAAGAGACCTCCTCCACGCCGGAAATGGATTCGCCTTCACCACTGAAGTCGTGGCCCGGCCTGCCGAAGAGCTTCGCGCCGCTGCTCGTAATCGGGAAGCGATTGCCCTAGCGCCGCCCAGAAGGCACGCCCGTGGTCGTCATGGAGGAGGTGAACGAGTTCGTGAACGACCACGTACTCGACCAGCCGCAGCGGCGCCTGAATGACGCGCCAGTTGAACCGGACGACGCCCGCGCCACAGCTCCCCCAACGGCGCTCCTGTTCTCGGACCAGCACCTTCGGGCTGTCCACGCCGATTCTCGGCGCCCAACGGCCCACCAGCTCTTGTAGCCGTTCGATGGCATGGCTCCGGTACCACTGGAGTAGGAGGTCTCGAATCTCGGCACGCCGCTCATGCTCGGCAGCTCGCGGAGAGGTGACGACGAACCGGCCATGCTCCAGACGGACTGCGGGAGACCCGGAGCGGACCATGAGCCGGTATTGCCGGCCGAGGTAGAGGAAGGTCTCGCCGGTCACGAACTCCCGCGTCGGAAGTGCCGGCTCCCCAGGGCGGACTAGGCGGAGGCGCGACACGATCCAGCGAGCTTTCTCGTGGACCACGCGGTCCAGTCGCTCCACGGGAGTGCTCTGCGGAGCTGTTAGCACAACAACGCCTGGAGGCGAGACCGTAACCGCCACCGTGCTTCTGCGGCTGCTGCGGCGGATATCGTAGTTGATCCGGGTTCGACCGAACTGAACCTCGGACTGTTCTCGGGCGGCACTCACTTGCCCTTCCTCACCTTCGCGAGGTCGACGATCTTCCCGGCAAGCGCCTCGACCTTCTCCGACTCGTAATTCGCGGCGCGAAGCTGCCGCTTCACCTTCTGGCGCATCTGCCGCTGAACGTCATCCTTGCGGGTCCAGTCGATGATCTGCGTCTCGGGCTCGATTGCCTCCTGGATAAGGGTCGCCAGTTCCCGACCAGCTTCGTCACCGTAGGGGGCCTGTGGTTCGGCGACCATCGGAACGTGGCCCTCGTTGAGGACGCCGTAGATCGCGTAGGCGAACTCGTTGAGGCCCACCCTCTGCGCCGCACCAGCTTCGTCGCGAACCTCCTTGATGAGGCTCTGGAAGAGCTGGAGCTGCCGAGCAGCGTCGATGCGCTCCTGCTTTCGCTCCTCGATGAGCGCCTCCAGGCGCTCGCGAAGCGATCTGTAGAAGGCCGGGTTCTCTTCCAACTTCACGTGGATCTCATGCCGGATGGCGTGCTCCATCTCGCTGGCCTTCGCCTCCGGAGACTTCAATGCCGCGATCTTCTCCTCGAAGTCCTTCGAGAAGATGGAGACCTCCTTCACCAGCAACTGGATGCCCTCGGCCACCACTACGTCCTCGATGAGCTTCCTCACCTTGGCGCCAGCATCCGAGATGTCGAGGCCAGGATCGCGATACCGCGCTCGGGCGGCGCCGCGAATCTTCCCGAGCCACCGGAGATCATCGACGTAGGGGAGCGCTCGTGGGTCTGGCAGCAACATGTCCAGAGACTGGCTGAAGACCCGGAACGCCTGATCGAACTCAGCCCGTACATCTTCGGGCTCCAGGACGGCTACGCACTCGTCCAGGTCCTCCCGGTTCTTCACCTTCGCGAAGAACCGCAGCGCCGCTTGGTGGCGGGTTTGGAGCCGAGGCAGCTCATCTACCTTTGGCTGCATCGCGCCCTTCACGTCGGACGGAGAGAAGATCGCCAACGCCTGCTGGAGGTCTTCGGACACGCCCCAGTAGTCCACGACGAGCCCGTAGGTCTTCCCATCGGCCTTGCGGTTCACGCGGGCGATGGCCTGGAGGAGCGTGTGCTCCCTCAGCGGCGAGTCCAGGTACATGACCTGCTCGACCGGGGCATCGAAGCCGGTGAGGAGCATGTCGCAGACCACGAGGATCGCCAGCGGGTCTTTCGGGTCCAGGAAGCGGCGGATCAGTTCGGCCTGCTGCTGCTTCGAGGTTCTATGCTTCTGGAAGCGGTCACCGTCGTTGTGGCCCACGGTCATGATGACGGCGGACTCTGGACCGTTGAGCCGGTCGAGCGTCTCCTTGTATGTGACGGCGGTCTCCCGGTTCACCGCGACCACCTGAGCCTTGAAGTGGTTCGGCTGGATGAATGCTGTGAAGTGGTCCAGCAGGTCGAGGCAGATGGTCTCGATCCGCTTCGGAGCGGCAGCGATGGCCTCCTCGGTGGCGTATTTCTGCTTGATCGCCTCGCGCTCTTCGTCGGTGCGGTCAGAGAACACGTGATCGAATACTTTGTCGAGGCTGTTCCCGATGATCCGCAAGTCCGCGAGTCGGCTCTCGTAGAAGATGGGGACTGTAGCCTCGTCCCTGACTGCTTGCTCGATGGTGTACGTATCGATGTACGAGCCAAAGGTGTGAAGGGTGCTCCGGTCCTGCTTGTCGATGGGAGTCCCCGTGAAGCCCAGGAAGCAAGCGAGCGGCAAGGCCCGGCGCATGTTCGCAGCGAGGCTGCTGTACTGGGTTCGGTGGGCCTCATCAACGAGGACGAAGATGTTCTCCGCCTCAGAGAGGACCGGGTGTTGCTCGCGTCTTCCCCGGTTACGGCCCCCGCCACCTGCGCTGGCCAGCTCCTGGAACTTCTGGATGGTGGTCGTGACCGTCTTGCCGCTGGAGTTCAGCAACAACTCTCGCAGGTCCTGAACGCTTCGTGCCCGCTCAGGGTTCGGGAAGCCACAGCGGATGAACGTGTCCGTGATCTGTCGGTCGAGGTCAGTACGGTCGGTGACGATGACGATGGTGGGGTTCTGGAGCCGTGGATCTCGACGCAGCTTCAGCGCCAGCCAGAGCATCGTCAGGGACTTGCCTGAGCCCTGCGTGTGCCAGATGACGCCGCCGCGCTCCTCTGGCTTCTTGGCAGTGTGGACACGAGCCATGGCGCGGTTCACGGCGGAGAACTGCTTGTATCGGCAGATCTTCCGGATGGTCCGGCCCCGCTCCGCCTCGAACACAACGAAGTTTCGCGTTAGGTCCAGAAGGTTCCGGGGTTCGAGGAGCCCGAAGACCAGCACGTCCTGAGCGCTAGGCTTTCGGCCGAGGCGCTTCGCCAGTTGCTCGACAGTCGAGGGATACGGCTCCTTCCACTCCGCCCAGAACCGTTGCGGCGTGGCTACGGTCCCGTAATAGGCGCTTTGGCCGCAGACGCCGACGACCACTTGGACGGGCTCGAAGAGCTTCGGGGCACCGAGGTCCCGGTAGTCGTCGCCGATCTCCTGGTAGCGGAGGACCTGGCGGACGGCCTCGTCCAGCCACTTCTCGCCGAGCGTGGGGCTCTTCGATTCGATGACCGCCAGGGGGATGCCGTTGACGAACAACAGCAGGTCGGTGCGGATCTGCTTCTTGGCTCCAAGGACTCGGTACTGCCGAGTGACTAGGAACTCGTTGTTCTCGGGAGCCTCGAAGTCGATGAAACGGACCGTCTGTCCCTTGGCGCCGCCTTCGCTGTCTTGCACGAGGCTGACGCCGTGGGTGAGGGCCACATAGAGCTTCTCGTTGGCCTCGATCAGGCTCGCAGCCGACACGTGGGTGATGGTCCTGATCGCTTTTTGCGTATTCTCGGGCGAAAGCCAGGGGTTCAGCTTAATCAGCGCCTGTTCGAGCCGTTTCGCGAGCACCGGCTCGCGGAGACTGTCCCGCTCGCCTTCGAGGATCTCGGCGGGCACATAGCGGTATCCAAGCTTCTCCAACAGCGCCACGGCTGGCACTTCGGATTGGTGCTCCTCGTTCCAGTCTCGGGGGACCGGCGGGGTCACGCTGCCTCCTGGACGGGAACGTTCACGCGAATACGGCCAGAGATGAGAGCGTCCAGCAGAGCTGCCTTTACTACTCGCAGCCCCCGGAGCGCCTCCCGCTCTGCGGTGGTGCGCCTGTCGATACCGAGGATGATCGTTGCAATTGACCGCTGTTCGTCGGGGGGCGGTACCGGAAGCATCACGCGTCGGAGCGCCGCCTGTGAGACATTTCTCATGTGGCTGCCGGTCGTCCCTTCTACGACTTGGGCGCGAACCGGCTCGAACCCCAGCATCAGGTGAAGGAAAAAACCATCTAGCCTGTCGGGGTTCGGTCTCAGTCGAAGCGTCTTGTCCGACAGCATCAACCGAGGACGCGTCGAGTGAACGAAGGCACTGCGGCCGACCAAGGCTAGAACACCATTCGCTCGGGCTATCAGAACGTCGCCCGGCTTGACCTCAATCTCGGGCCTGGGCTCAAGAGCAGATGGCAGCGCCTTGTGCTCTTCCGAAACGTAATCGCCGGACGAGACCGCGCTCACTTTTAGGATGCCCCATTCGGACTCCTCGGCGAGACGCGGCTCGCACTGCGGACTCCATCCAGCTTCGATTGCAGATAGCAAATCCCCAAGCGCCAAGAGCTGCCATCCGGCAGGAATCCGACCAATCTCTGTCTCTCTGAAGGTGCTGTGCCGCCCCGGCATTCCGCGTGTCAGCAATTCGGAGAGGAGGCCGTTCTTGACGACCTCAAGCTGGTCGATGACGGCCTCTGTCTTCTCGATGGTCTCGTCAACCGAGGAGAGGATGGCGGCGATCTTCCGCTGCGCGGAGAGGGGCGGGAGACGAAGCGGAAAGTTCTCTAGGATCGCTCGGTCGATTTTCACCATCGACCCGCTCGTTCCGCGAGCGCTCCGCTCGAAGTAGGCACGGCCTTCAGGCGAGAGCAGGGCGTAGAGCAAAAACTCCGCGTCCAGATCGCTTCTGGGCCGAACCCGCATCAGGAGATCCGGGTACGAACACGGAGATGGATAACCGCGATAGAGGCCCGCGAAACCTACTCGCTCTCTCGTGTTCGAGCGGCTGACCACCAGGTCGCCGGGTTGAAGTAGAGCGGAGTCTACCCGGGGATCCGCTGCGGGAGCTGGCTTCAGAGCTGCCGGATTGAGGCCGTCACCGGTCACTGCGCCGAGGTGAAGGATCCATTTCCCAGTTGGGTCTGTGGGACAGACGGGGGAGTAGCCGTTCCGAATCGGCTCTCGGAGATGGTCTCCGATCCGAGTAGCCGTCCACCCAGGAGGAATGGGCCCGATCATGCGTACCCCAGCTCCTTCAGAAAGCCGTTCATCTTGGCCTCGGCTGCGGCTCGTTCGGCCTCAAGCTGGCGCAGCGTCCGCACTGCCTCGGCCACATCCACCGTGGCAACCTCCTCGGCGGTGTCCACATACCGGCTGATGTTCAGGTTGAAGTCGTTCCTCTCGATCTCCTCCACCGAGACCACGCGGGCGTATCGCTCCACGTCCTTGAAGGCATGGAAGGTGGTGGCGATCTTCTTCACGTCCTGATCGCGGAGATAGTTCTGGGCCTTGCCCTCCTCGAACTCCGCCGAGGCGTTGATGAACAGCATCTTGCCCCGGCGCTCAGCCGGCTTCGCCCGGCTCATGACCAGCACCGCCGCTGGGATGCCGGTTCCGTAGAAGAGATTCGAGGGCAGGCCGATGACGGCCTCGATGAGGTCCTCCTGAAGGAATCCCTTCCGGATCTCCGCCTCACTGCCACCCCGGAACAGGACGCCGTGGGGCATCACGACACCGAGTTGACCGCGCTCGCCGTTGAGGATCGCGACCATGTGCTGGACGAACGCCAGATCGCCCTTCGTCTTCGGAGGAACGCCGAATCGGAATCGCCCGTGAGCGTCGGCCTCAGCTACCTCCACGCCCCACTCGTCGAGGGAGAAGGGCGGATTGGCGATCACCCGGTCGTAGAGCAGGAGCCCGCTGGCGTCCACGAGCTTCGGGGAGCGGATTGTGTCGCCCTTCTCGATCCGGTGGTCCGAGAGCCCATGCAGCAGCATGTTCATCTTCGCGATGGCCCAGGTCCCGAGGTTCTTCTCCTGGCCATGCAGCGAGAGCTTCCGGGGGCTACCGCCGTGCCGCTTCACGTAGTTCGCGCACTCGATCAGCATCCCTCCCGAACCGCAGGTCGGGTCGCAGATGCGCATGTCCTCGGTGGGCCGGAGCAACTCGACGATCAGCTCCACGACCTTCTTGGGCGTGTAGAACTCGCCGCCCTTCTTGCCGGCATCGTCGGCGAACTTCTCGATGAGGTACTCGTAGGCGCGCCCCAACATGTCCGGCTCGGCGAGCGACGAATTCCTCAACGAGACCTTGGAGAAGTGCTGCACCAGCCGCGACAGCACCGTGTCCCGGTTCTTCGTGTCCCCGAGCTTCCGCTCGTCGTTGAAGTCGATGCCAGCGAGGATGCCGTCGAGGGTGCTGTTCTGCTCCTCCAGCTTGGCGCACGCCTTGTTCAACGCCTCGCCGATGTTGGTCGCGACCTTCTGGATCTCCGACCACCGGGCCGGCTTCGGGACGAAGAACTGGTGCTCGTCCTTGTCCTCCCAGGCGACCTCCGGCGGGTGGCCCTCGGCGATGAGCTTCTCGGCCTCCTCCTCGAACACGTCGGAGATCCGCTTCAGGAACAGGAGCCCGAAAATGAAGTTCTTGTAATCTGAGGAGTCGATGCTACCCCGGAGGATGTCGGCGGCGCTCCACAGGTACCGTTCGAGCTGATCTACCGTGAGCTTGCCGGTGGCGGGGAGGTCGGGCGCCATCTGCGCGGCGGCTCCGTTGCCGTTCTTCTGGCTCTTGCCACTGCTGGAGTCGGACTCACCGCTGCCGCCGAGGATCCGCTGGACCAGGACTTCCTTCTCTCGGCCAGCCTGATCCAGGCCCAGCGCCCCGCAGATGGCCTGAAGCTCCTCGCGTTTGAGCAGCCCCAGCAGGACACCGAAGTCCACGGATTGGGACCGGACAATGGCGTTGACGTGGTTCTGGATGACGCGACGGTCGCCGACATCGAGCCCGAAGTGGTCGGAGAGGCTGGTCAGCCGGTCCCTGGAGAGCTGCTCAAGGGCGGCACGTCGCTGCTGTGGGGTCAGACGGGATGAGAGTGCCATCGGAGGCGGAACATACCGTAGCCTACGAGGCGATCCCCCAGTTTACGGGTCTCCCGCTTCTGCTCTGCGGTGCCTGACTTTAGATGTGCGGCCCTGCACAGGCCCCGAACCGCCGCCGCAATGGACGCGGGAGGAGCGTTCAGGGCCGACATGGTTGTCGCTGAAGCGGAGGCCCAGCGGTTGCTGGAGCACGACTGGAACCGTACGGATCCCGTTCGAAGGTCAGCCGGGAAAGGGGAGGGCGATTCCAGGAGGCAATCTGCGTACGTAATCCGTACGTAATTGAGCAGACTCCAGCGAACCCCTATGAACGGTTCAGCCCCGTAAGTACCCTGTGTTTCCGGGTACTTACGGGGCTGCCATAGTGTCCCCGACGGGATTCGAACCCGTGTTACCGGCTTGAAAGGCCAGCGTCCTGGGCCTCTAGACGACGGGGACGTCGCCACCTACATGAGTCGCGGGGGGATCGAACCCCCGACCCTCGGCTTAAAAGGCCGGTGCTCTACCATCTGAGCTAGCGACTCGCACTATTCTTTTTGTTCGCCACCGCGAGTGGCCCTCCAGGGCCCGGAGGCAGGCGCTTCCTAGCAGCACTCTCGCGCGCTTTCCACTGGCGAGCGCATGCCCCGCGTCCTGACGGGGGCCCGGCGCTCGGCCGTGAACGCCCCCGGGCTTCCCGGCGCGCCTTCCGTCAGCCAGGGACGCTATACAGGCTCCATGTCCCAGGATGTCCCCCCCGAGGAGCTCGAAGGAGCCGACGAGGAAGAGGAGGGAGCCGAGAAGGCCCCGTTCCGGCGGTATCTCACCCGCTCGGGCGCCGAGCGCATGCACCGCGAGCTCATCCGCCTGCTCAACGAGGAGCGCCCCAAGGTCACCGCCGAGGTCTCCGCCGCCGCCGCCCAGGGCGACCGCTCGGAGAACGCCGAGTACATCTACGGCAAGAAGCGCCTGCGGGAGATCGACCGCCGCATCCGCTTCCTACAGCGGCGCCTGGACACCGCCACCATCGTCACTCCTTCTGAACAGACGGACCGTGAACGCGTGTACTTCGGAGCCATCGTCACCCTGGAGGACGAGGACGGCGGCCGTACGCGCTACCAGATTGTCGGGTCCGATGAAATCGACGCCTCCGGCGGTCGCATCAGCGTCGAGTCCCCCATCGGGCGCGCGCTGTTGCGCAAGGCCATGGGCGACACCGTCGAGGTCCACCGCCCCCGAGGGGAGATCGAACTCACCATCGTCGACATCCGCTACGACTAGGAGTCGCCCATGCCCCGGACGCTGCCCATCAACCCCCGCTTCCGTCGCATCTACCAGCAGCTGAGCGGGGTGGACCTGGCCACGTCCGGACCCGAGGAGCTCTCCCTCGAGGACCTGGGCCTGGGCGACCCCCAGAACCCCCGGGGCGAGCTGCTGTTCGGCACCTACAGCCCCCAGGGGCTGGAGCGGGCCCTGCGCTCCTACGGCCTGCTCCAGCGCGTCGAGGAGCGCGTGGGCCCCACCGAACTGCGCGTCCAGGCCGAGGACCCCTACCGCCCCCGCATCAGCCTGTGGAGCCGGCGCTTCTACGTCCCCGTGATCGACGTCGCCCTGCGCAAGGCCACCGGCGCCGAGGTGGGCCTGGAGGACGCGCTCGCCACCGTGCCGCTGCTCTACGTCGACGCGCTCCTGCTCCAGAACCCCGGCCGCGCCTTCGACTGGCACCGCCCCCCGCTCCCCGGCCAGAGCCACCCGGGGCTCGCACTCTCCGCGCCCCTGCTGGAGCTCCTGATGCTCATGGCCCACCGCACCGGCGCCGAGGCCCTCGCCCTGACCCCCTCCACCTTCGCCGCCGCCTGCGTCTACGACCGCCGCTTCGTGTTCGTGGACGGCGCCGCCCAGGGCCGCTTCCTCGCCCTGCGCGAGGCGGGAGGCAAACGCCCGCGCTGGCTGCTCGCCTGGGCCGTGGAGCTGGGCTGCATGCGGGACGCCGAGGGGCAGCCCGCCCCGTTCACCCCCATGCCGATGGTGGCCCCGGTCAACCGCCGGCTGCTGCGCGCCTTCGAGGCGAAGCCCTGGGCCGACGCGCGGGAGCGCCTGCGACGCCAGCCCCTCACGCTCGACGAGGAGTCCCTCCAGCAGCGCTTCCCCTGGGAGCGGATGCCGCCGGGCCCGCCTCCCGAGCGGCTCGCGGAGCTGCTCGGATACGATCCGCTCGCTCCCGTGATGGCGCACTGAGCGGGCCGACGCGTCTCGGGACTGTGACCCGGGGTCCGGGCGTTGCCGTCCTGGCCCACGCCGTCAAGGGGCGTGGGGTTTCGAACAACGGACACCGCAGGGCGAAGTCGGCTGCTTCCGTGGGAGGCGCTGCCTATATTGGATCCAGCGTCAGACTCCGCCTCGTCGCACGGTCCCCAGCGGTCGCACCCGAACCAATCAGGTCGCGCAACCCACGATGCGAAAGAACTTCATCCTCGATACCAACGTCCTGCTCCACGATCCCCGCAGCATCTACGGCTTCGAGGACAACAACGTCATCATCCCCATCTACGTCATCGAGGAGATCGACCAGTTCAAGCGGGACCTGTCCGAGCTGGGCCGCAACGCCCGCCTGGTGGCGCGCTACCTGGATGGCTTCCGGGCGGAGGGTTCACTGAAGGAGGGCGTGCCGCTGCCCCGAGGCGGCATGCTGCGCGTGTGCTTCACCGACCGCGAGTTGCCGCTCTCCATGGCGGACAGCAACCTGATGGACAACCGCATCCTCGCGGTGGCCATCGACCTGATGGAGCAGGAGCCCGACACGCAGGCCGTCTTCATCACCAAGGACACCAACCTGCGCATCCGCGCGGACGCGCTGGGCCTCATCGCCGAGGACTACGACACCGAGCGCGTCGAAATCACCGAGCTGTACACCGGCTTCACCGAGCGGCTCGTCCCCAAGGAGCTGGTCGACCAGATGTACCGGCCCGGCGCCGAGGTCGACCTGCCGGACCCGGAGTCGCTGTTCCCCAACCAGCTGGTGCTGCTCAAGGACGAGACGAACCCCTCCCACACCGCCATGGGCCGGCTGCACGGGCTCAAGGGCAAGCTCGTGCCGCTGCTGCGCCAGAGCAAGGAGGGGACCTGGGGCATCCGCCCGCGCAACATGGAGCAGGCCTTCTGCCTGGACCTGCTGCTCAACGACGACATCAAGCTGGTGACCATCGTCGGCAAGGCGGGCACGGGCAAGACGCTCCTGGCCATCGCCGCCGGACTCCAGAAGGTGACCGAGGAGAACCTGTACCAGAAGCTCCTGGTGAGCAGACCCATCTTCCCCCTGGGGCGGGACATCGGGTATCTGCCGGGCAGCGTCGAGGAGAAGCTCAACCCCTGGATGCAGCCCATCTTCGACAACGTGGAGTTCCTGATGAACCTCAGCCGCGCGGACAAGAAGGCCGGACGCGGCTATCACGAGCTGCTGGACCTGGGACTGATGGAGATCGAGCCGCTGACGTACATCCGCGGCCGCAGCATCCCCAACCAGTTCATCATCGTGGACGAGGCCCAGAACCTCACCCCCCACGAGGTGAAGACCATCATCACCCGCGTGGGGGACAACACGAAGATCATCCTCACGGGGGATCCGTTCCAGATCGACAACCCCTACGTGGATTCGACCAACAACGGCCTGGTGCACGTGGTCAACCGCTTCAAGAGCGAGAAGATCGCCGCGCACATCACCATGGCCAAGGGCGAGCGCAGCGCCCTGGCCGAACTCGCCGCCAACCTGCTCTAGCCGTCCCCAGGGGATGGCGGAGCGACGAGACGTGTCATGAAGAAGGACGGTCCTGGAGAAGCCCCTCCCGCGGAGGGCCAGATCGAGGAGAAGAAGCCCCTCATCGAGTACCCCTCGGTCTACACCTTCAAGGTGATGGGGCTGCACGGCCCGGGGTTCGCCGAGCATGTCCGCGAGCTGTTCCGGCGCCTCATGGGGTCGGAGATCTCCCCGGACTCCATCCGCGAGCAGCCCAGCAGCAAGGGCAAGTACGTGTCCCTGAGCGTGTCGGTGTACCTGCTGTCCGAGGAGCACCGGCGGGCCATCTACGACGGGCTCCACAAGGATCCTCAGGTCGTCTACTACCTGTGAGGGAGGACGCGCGAAAGGCCCCGGGGAAGCACCTGGGGACCGCGCCGTCTCTGGAAGTCCCTCCGGGGTTGGGTATATGAGGAGCCTATGAGTCCGGCAGAGCCCTTTCCGCTGTACCACCCCGCGGACGCCCGGCGCGCGTTCGGCTCGGATGACGTGACGCGGCGCTTCGCCAAGGTGGCCCAGCTGGAGCCGGGCTCGAACGTGCTGGTGCTGGGATGTGGCGCCGACGGCGCCGCGGCGCTGCTCCTGGCCCGGGAGCTGGGCTGCTCGGTGGTCGCCGCCGACACCGACGCGGACGTGGTGTCCGCCGTGCGCGAGCGCGTGCGCAACCAGGGCCTCGCCGACCGCATCGAGACGCGGGGCGTGGACCTGGACACGCTGGGCCTGCCGGAGGGCGCCTTCCACGCCGTCCTCGTGCAGGGGCGCGTGCTGTACCCGCTGCGCGACAGCCTGGCGCGGCTGCGAGGGCTGCTGGCGAAGCGGGGACGGGTGGGGCTGACGTTCCCCGCGCGCGTGGTCCGCGTCCTGCCCAAGGCGGCCCAGGCTTTCTGGGAGCGCCGCGTGGGAGGCCCGCTGCTGCACCCGGGCGAGCTGCTCCAGGCGCTCGAGGCCAGCGGCTACGAGCCGGAGTCCTCGGAGACGCTGAGCGACGTGGAGCTGGACGACTACTACCGCGAGGTGGAGGCCAACCTGCGCCCCACGTCCGGACCCCGGGCCGCGTCGCTGCGCGAGGAGCTGTCGCTGCACCGCGAGAACAACGGCAAGGCCGTGGTGAGCTACGCCTTCTTCGTGGGCCGCCGCAAGGAGCAGGGCGAGAAGCCCCCGGCGTCCAGGGATCGCGGCTAGGTGGGTGCGCCGCGGTGTCCCCGCGGCGCTGTCGGGCTCAGTTCATCGCGCCGTTGAAGTCGATGAGCTCGATGGACTCGGGCGCCACGGACAGGCTCACCTGGTCGCGGTAGCCGGCCGCGTCGCCACCCACCTGGAAGGGCATGGGGCGGGCGAAGCGGATGTGGGCCTCGCGCGTGTGGAAGTCGTGGAGGCCCTCCGGGAACCAGCGGCCGTTCCACAAGCGGGGCAGGTTCGCCAGCACCTGCGTGGTGGTCACCTGGCCCAGGCGCAGCTGCATGAAGCCCCGGCGGCCACAGGCGAAGGGGAACATGCGGAAGCCATAGCCGTAGAAGGGCATGGTGCCCGCGGCGGCCATCATCAGCTTGCCGCGGAACATCAGCTCGCCCGGCGCCAGCGGTTCGCCCGTGGGCTGTCCATCCGCGCCCAGGCGGTACGCCTCGCCGGCCTGGCCATTGACGACCTCGCACTCCACCCACGTGGAGTGGGTCAGGTAGTGCGGCACCGTCTTGCAGGCGACCGCGGAGAAGTAGCCCCCGCTGCCGGTGAGGACGCTCTTGAAGAGGCCCTTGCCCAGGTTCTCCTTCACCCAGATGTAGTCGTTGAGCACCTTGCCATCCACGCCCAGCCCGGCGAAGGGCGCGCGCTGGCCGTCCACCATCAGCAGGTCCATGGGGCGGAAGCCCGGGACTTCGTTGGCGCGGGCGCGCAGCACGTCATTGAGCAGCCCGTCGCCCCGGGTGCCGGAGGCGTTGACGTGCGTGGCGATGCCGTTGCCCGTGCCCAGCTTGAGGATGCCGAAGCGCGGCGCCTGCTGGCCGGCGAAGCGGCCCTTGGGGCCGACCTGCTGGAGGACCTCGTTCACGAAGCCCATGAAGGTGCCGTCGCCACCGCCGGTGAAGACCATGGGGTAGCGCCGCTCCAGCACCTCCTGGGCGATGCGCCGCCCGTCGAGCGGGGAGCGCGACAGGAACAGGTCCTGCTCCGGGACGATGTGGGACAGGGACTTGACGACGCGCGCGTCCACCTTCCGGGCGTTGGCGTTGAGCAGCACCGCGACCTTCGGCTCTTCGGCCACGTCCGACGTGGGGGCACGGCGGAGGTCCGGGGCTCGCAAGGGCTGAACCAGCATGGGGCAGGCTCCAGGGTAGGTGCGGGTGGGGGAACCCGCCGGCGACGCGAGCCGCGATGTGCAGTTTCATTGCCAAGCCCTGACGCGAGGCGTTAGCGCCTGCCTGCTTCTGTCATTCCAAGGGGTTGAATCGTTGGTTGCTGATCGAAAGGTCAGCGGGTTGCTACCTGAGGGTGACGGCGGTGTAGAGCGCGTTACGCACCCGTGCCGTGAAGGTGGCGCGTTCGTGACGCGGTGGGCCGGGGTTGGGAGGGGGCGGCCGACTCCGGAATCAACCGGCCAGGCGGGGCGAATCCGGGTCTGCGCACTGCGCTACGCACCCGGCGGTATCACCTTCAGTGCGAGGGCCCACGAGGCCACGTCCCGGTTTGACACGGGGGGGTGGGTGGTTACGTTGGGCGTACATCAGGAGCTTCTGCAGAAAACGCAGTCATTTCCGGAGGATACGAACCGTGGGCAAGATTATTGGGATCGACCTGGGCACCACCAACAGCGTGGTGGCGATCATGGAGGGTCGCGAGCCCAAGGTCATCGTCAACGAGGAAGGCAGCCGCATCACGCCCTCGGTGGTCGCGTTCACGAAGGACGGCGAGCGACTGGTCGGCCAGGTGGCGAAGCGCCAGGCCATCACCAACCCGGAACGGACCATTTACTCCATCAAGCGGTTCATGGGCCGGCGGCACGACGAGGTGGTCGAGGAGGCGAAGCTCGTCCCCTACAAGGTGGCCCGGGGCCCCAACGGCGACGCGCGCGTGGAGCTGGACGGCAAGCAGTACAGCGCGCCGGAGATCAGCGCGCAGGTGCTGCTCAAGCTCAAGCGCGCCGCGGAGAACTATCTGGGCGAGAAGGTGACCGAGGCGGTCATCACCGTCCCGGCGTACTTCAACGACGCCCAGCGCCAGGCGACCAAGGACGCGGGGGAGATCGCCGGCCTCACGGTGCGCCGCATCGTGAACGAGCCGACCGCGGCGGCGCTGGCGTACGGCCTGGACAAGAAGAAGGACGAGAAGATCGCCGTCTACGACTTCGGCGGCGGCACGTTCGACATCTCCATCCTGGAGGTGGGCGAGAGCGTGGTCGACGTGCTCGCGACCAACGGTGACACGCACCTGGGGGGCGACAACATCGACCAGCGGATCATGGACTGGCTGATCTCCGAGTTCAAGAAGGACACGGGCCTGGACATCAGCAAGGACAAGATGGTGCTCCAGCGCCTGAAGGAGGCGGCGGAGAAGGCGAAGATCGAGCTGTCGAGCGCGACGGAGACGGACATCAACCTGCCGTTCCTCACGGCGGACGCGTCCGGTCCGAAGCACCTCAACCTGAAGCTGACGCGCGCCAAGTTCGAGGCGATGATCGACGACCTCATCGAGCGCTCGCTGGAGCCGTGCCGCAAGTGCCTGAAGGATTCGGGCGTGGACCTGAAGGACCTCAACGAGGTCGTGCTCGTGGGCGGTACCACGCGCATCCCGAAGGTGCAGGAGGCGGTGAAGCGGCTGTTCGGCAAGGAGCCGAACCGCTCGGTGAACCCGGACGAGGTGGTGGCGGTGGGCGCCGCGGTGCAGGCGGGCGTGCTCTCCGGCGAGGTGAAGGACATCCTCCTGCTGGACGTGACGCCGCTGAGCCTGGGCGTGGAGACGCTGGGCGGGGTGATGACCAAGCTCATCGAGCGCAACACCACCATCCCCACGCGCAAGTCGGAGACGTTCTCCACGGCCGCGGACGGCCAGTCGCAGGTGGAGATCCACGTGCTGCAGGGCGAGCGCGAGATGGCGGCGGACAACCGCAGCCTGGGCCGCTTCCACCTGACGGGCCTGCCCCCGGCGCCGCGCGGCGTGCCGCAGATCGAGGTGACGTTCGACATCGACGCCAACGGCATCCTCAACGTGAGCGCCAAGGACAAGGCCACGGGCAAGGAGCAGAAGGTCACCATCACCCACTCGTCCGGTCTGGCGAAGGACGAGGTGGAGAAGATGGTCGCCGACGCCCGCAGCAACGAGGCGGCGGACAAGGACCGGCGCGAGCTGGTGGAGCTGAAGAACCAGGCGGAGGCCCAGTCCTACGCCGCGGACAAGCTCATCAAGGAGAACAAGGACAAGCTCTCCGCGGACGTCGCCAAGTCGCTCGAGGCGGCGGTGGCCGAGCTCAACCAGGTCCGCGAGGGCCAGGACAAGGGCGCCATCAAGGCCGCGCTGGAGAAGCTGCAGCAGGCTTCGTACAAGGCCGCGGAGGAGATGTACAAGGCGACCGGTGGCGCTCCGGGCGCGCCGGGTGAGCCGCCTCCGGGCGCGGCGCCGGGTGCCCAGCCGGGCGCGAAGAAGGACGACGTGGTGGACGCCGAGTTCCGCCAGTCGTGACGCCGGGGCCGTGAGGCCCGGACGTCCACGGTGAGAGAGGGCCGGTGCCTTCCGTGTCGCGGAAGGGGCCGGCCCTCTTGCTTTGAGCGGCGCGGGGCGGAGGTTTCCACGCGGCGGGATGGGGGTGTGGGAAGCGGGACGCTCGGGGGGCGCAAGCCGTTGAGGGGACTGGGGGGGCGGATGGCGACGTGGATGCATCCCTCCGGGGCTCCACGCTTTCGCGAGAGGTCCGCGCATGTCCCGCATCGAGCCGTCCCAGGTCCCCAGCCCCTCCGTCGCCGTCCGGCCGGAGGAGGCCGTTCCAGCGTCCACCATGGCGCGAGAGCCCCAGCGCGCGTCGTCGGGCGCGGAGGCGAGCACGGTGGAGGTCTTCCGCGGGGCGGCGCCGCGTGCCACGCCCCAGGCCGGGCCCCGTTGTGGCCCCCGGAAGGGGGAGGGCAACGGCTTCGACTTCGCGGTGGGGGGCTCCTTCCCGCCGCGCCCCACCGGCAACCTGCGCGAGCAGATGCGGCAGGGGGCCTTCACCCTGGCGCAGTCGGAGGCGGCCACGGCGAGCCTGGTGATGCGGGGTGGCGCCGCGGTGGATGCCTACGCGCGCGGCCACTTGAAGATGCTGGAGCCCAGTCCGCCCATCCCGGGGGCCCCCACGTCGCTGACGGACTACACCAGTTCGATGCCAGGGGTGACGCCGGAGGCGGCCTTCCACTACTTCGTGAAGAACCCCGGGCCGGTGTTCGCGTCGGCCGGCATCCGGCTCCAGCCGGAGACGGCCTCGCTGAAGGAGGGGGCCAAGGTCTTCCTGGAAGAGAAGGGACCTCCGCCGGTCTGGGCGCCGGTCACCTTCCACCTGGAGCCGGAGGCGAAGACGGTGCACATCACCACGCTGGATGGCCATCCGCTGAGGGGGACCAACCGGTTCGTCTTCGAGGATGACCGGGAGGGCGGCACGCGGCTGCGCCAGTACTCCGCCTTCCAGGGCAGCTCGCCGGCGACGTCGGTGGGGTTGAAGCTGATGGACCCCATCGAGCGACAGCACGACATCTGGCGCAGCGTCCACGCGCACCTGCACGACACGCTGAGCGAGCGGTGACGAAAGATGGGCAACCCCACGTCGTTGTGGACGACACCCCCGGGGCACGAGGTGCTCCTCTACGACGGGCATTGCCGCGTCTGCGGCGGCGCGGCCCGTGAGTTCAGGAAGTGGGTGGGAGGAACGGGACTCCAGCTCCGCTCGTTCAGGGAGGACGGGGTGCTGGTGGCCTTCCCAGGGCTGGCACTGGAGCGCTGCGAACAGGCCATGCAGCTGGTCCTGGCGGATGGACGGGTGGTGCAGGGGGCGGAGGCCATCGTCCGGGCGCTCGCCAGGCACCCGCTGGGGCGGTGGCTGTCCCTCTACTACGTGCCGGGCCTGCGGCAGCTGGCGGACGTGCTCTATGGCGTCGTGGCCCGGCACCGGTTCCGCGTCGCTGGACGGGAATGTCCGGACGGGGCGTGCTCGGTCCACTTCAAATAGGCGGAGGGCGGCGGGTAGCATGGGCGCAACCCCGCTGCCTCCGGATTGTCCGTGCAATCACATCCGACCTCGTACCTCCAGGCCGCTCGGGCCTTCCGCCACTTCTTCGGAGAGCTCCGGGACGTCTACCTGGAGCGCGAGACGCTCTTCACCCAGCTCGAGCTGGCGTTGCTGGGGCGGGAGCATGCGCTGGTGGTGGGGCCTCCCGGGACGGCCAAGAGCGCCATCGCCGGCGCGGTGCTGGGGCGCATCATCGACGAGCACACGGGGGTGGCCTCGTTGTTCTCCAAGCAGCTCGCCGAATCCACGGTCCAGACGGACCTCCTGGGGCCGGTGGACTTCAAGGTGCTCACGGAGACCGGGCGCACCGAGTACCTCACCGACGAAGGCATGCTGGGCTCCCGGCACGCCTTCCTCGACGAGGTCTTCGACGGCCGGGACATGCTCCTGCGCTCCATCCTCAACGTGCTCTTCGAGCGGGAGCTCAAGCACGGCCGACGCGTGACGTCCGGGCGCACCGAGTCCGTGGTGATGACGAGCAACCGGTACCTCTCCGAGGTGCTGGCGCGCTCGCCGGAGCTGCTGCTGGCGTTCGCGGACCGGTTGAGCTTCATCTGCTTCGTGCCCAAGTCGTTCGCCCGGAAGGAGAGCCGGGCGGCGATGCTCCAGCGCTTCTCCCAAGGCTCGCGTCCGGACCTGCGCGCGCAGCTCACGTCCCAGCAGCTCGAGCTGCTCCAGGACGCCGTCGCCCGGGTGAAGGTTCCCAGTCTGGTGCTGGAGGGGGTGGAGCTGCTCGCCGACGCGCTGGAGCGCGCGCTGTCGGCCCAGGTGTCCAAGCTGCCCGACTACGTACCCACGAAGTATTTCTCCCAGCGCTCGGCGGTGAAGGCGCTGTGGGCGCTCAAGGCGGCGGTGGTCCGCGACCAGCTCTACCGACGCCCCGAGCGCCCGCTGGAGGCCAGCGTGGAGGACCTGGACGCGCTGCGCTGGTTCTTCCTGCTGGGAGGCCCTCCGTCGGGGGAGACGGACGCGTTGCTCAAGACGGTGGTGGACCCGCGCGAGCGCGCCCAATTGGAGATCGTCCGCCTCGAACAGCGCACCTTCGACGAGGTCCTCGCGAAGGTGCGTCAGGAGCTTGGTGGAGGACTGGAGCGCGAGGCCCAGTCGCTGGGGGCCGCGGAGAACCTGTCGACCGCCGACGCGCTCTCCCGCAGCTGGCAGCCCGCCATGGCCTCCACGGAGGCGAAGTCCCTGCTGTCCAAGCTGGTGCCAGGGCCCCGGCACGCGCAGAACCGGGCACCACTCCTGGTGGCCGCCCGGGCGCTCGTGGCGGCCATGGACCATCGGCTCGCGCGAGGCATGGCGGGGCAGGGCGAGGGCCGGGGAGGGCTGTCGCTCCTGTCGTCCTTCCAGGACGTGATGGACCTGTGCCGCACGGTGCCGGAGCTGCGGCCGGGCTTCATCCCCTTGTGCGAATCCACCGGGCGCTTCATCGAGAGCGCGCTGGAGATGATTGCCCTGACGGCGGAGAGCGCGGACTTCGAGGATGGCCTCAAGCTGGAGGGGCTGGTGGGGCTGGCGGACAACCTCGAGGAGGAGCTGTCCCGCACGGCGGACCTGGTGGGCGTGGTGGGCGAGGGGCTGCCCGCCGTCGCCGAGCGCCTCCACGCAGTGGAGCTGGCCTCGCGTCAGCGCGTCGTGGGCGCGCTCCGACGGCGGGCGACGGTGGCGTTCCAGGCAACGTCCACGCGGGGGCGGAGGGATCCGCTCGAGACGCTCGCGGTGGATTCCCGGAGGCTGTCGCAGCTCGAGCAGTCCTTCATCGCGCTGGACCCGTCCGCCCGAGGCTTCCGGCAGGAGCTGTTGCTGCCGCTGGGGCTGAGCTACGCGCGCGAGGTGCTCTCCTCCACGCCGTTCGAGCGCATCGAACAGTACGCGAGGGCCATCCAGTCCGTGGCGGAGAACCTGCGCCGGGAGGGCCTCCCCGTCGACCAGGTCATGGCCGAGTGTCGGGAGATCCTCGACGAGAGGCTTCGCGAGCACGCCAAGGCCCTCTCCCGCGAGGTCGCGAGCGCGCCCCTGGCCGCGGCCGCGGTGCTCAACGGCGATGCCTATGTCTACTACCGGGGAGAGTTCTCCTCCCGGGCCCCGGATGGAGAGCTGGCCGCGCTGCTGGGCCTGGACGGGCAGCTCGCGTTCGCGCGCCAAGGCGCGGACAGCTTCTTCTCGGAGGGAGTCCGCGAGTCCGTCGCGCAGGCGGAGCTCGCCTTCCTCCAGAGCCGGGTCACGTACCTGCGCGGCTGGCTGACCCAGCTGCTCACGTCGCTGCCCGCTCCGGATGCCCTGAAGGAGCGCGCCGAGGCCGAGCGCACCGTGGACCGGCTGGTGCGCAGTCGCTTCCCGCTGTTGACGCTGAAGGAAGGGGAGCTCGTCCGGCTCAAGGGCGTCCTGGCGCTGCTGGGGACGTTGCCCGGCGCGCTGGGGGAGGGGGCGCAGCAGCTCGACGCGCAGCTCAAGGGCATCGACGAGGACTTCGGACGCTACAGCCGGCAGGTGCTGGAGCGGCGGGCCGCCGCGTGAGCGCGCCCGGTGAGCTGGAGAGAGGGGGCTGAGCGTGCTGTCCCGACGACTCACGGACCTGCGGCGCCGAATCGACGCCCTCCGCCAGCCCGCGCCACCCGCCCGGGGGAGCTGGCTGGGGTTCGGCCGGAAGGCACGGAGGCCGGTGAGCCTGGCGCTCCCGCTCCTCGGCGCGGTGGACCGTGAGCTCGACAAGGTGGGCATCCACACGTCCGCGGACGCGCTGTTGCTCCGGGAGCTGGGCGTCCGCCGGGGGCTCGCGGGGGGGCTTGCGCATGGACTCCAGGGCCGGGCCGCTCAGTCCGTCGAGGAGGTCGAGGAGTGTGTGTCCCGCGTGGAGCGGGCCTGGCGCGGCGGCGAGCTGCCCTCCGGGGCGCTCACCGCGCTCGAGCGCGCCTTCGTGCAGCTCGCGCGGGTCGTCAAGGTCGCGGAGCTCTTCGCGCGCCCTCCGTCCGAGCCCGTGGACATCGACGAGGCGTTCGACATCTTCGAGCGCCCCGTCGTGGCCGTGCGCCATCGCCCGCCCAGCAGCGCGCGCATGGCGGTGGCCGAGTACTTCGCCCAGCGCGCCCGCGAGAACGTCCTCGACCTGGTGCAGAAGCGCAGGGACCTCGACGTGGCGCACGAGATGTTGCTTCGCCTGGGCGCCGACCACGACCGCGAAAGGGGGATGCCCCTGCGGCGGGAGGTGGCGGACGCGCGCGAGCGCACGCGCGCGCTCCCCGCGGTGCGCTCCCTGGACGAGCTGCTGCGGCATGTCCGTTACGCGGCCCGCCACGAGCCCCAGCTGGCGTACCGTTCGCTGCGCGGCCTGTATGAGCGGGCGGTCGAGGCCCGCGACACGGAGCTGGCCGCCGCGGCCCGGACGGCCCTGGCGCCGCTGCTGCCCGGCCCGGCGCGCCTGTCGCCGCTGATCGAACGGGCCGAGCGCGATCGGCTGGCCCACTGGTTCGGTGAGCGCGTCGAGGAGCGGCCCGCGCAGGTGGCGGGCCCGGGGCGCTCGGACGAGCTGCTGGCGGACCTGGCGTTCTCGCTCGCGCCCGAGCAGCTGGCCACGTTCGAATTGGCCGCCGGCTGCGCCCGCTACTTCGACGTCGAGGACGCCCTCTCGGAGGAGATCCTCCTGGCCGAGACGAAGGCGACGCGCGCCGTGCCCCGGCGGGTGCCCTATCCGACGCAGACCATGACGTTCGAAACGACGGGGGGGCTGCACGAGGTGCACAACTTCGTGCTGTCGGACCCGCGCATGTTGCTGCGGGACCTGGCGGCGAACCGCCAGCTGGTGCGGGCCTATCTGGAGGACGCCCCGCCCGTCACGCCCCGGAAGGTGAAGCGCACCGCGGTGCGCGTCTACGTCTGCGACGCGTCGGGCTCCATGCATGGCGCCCGCGCGCGCTTCCGCGACGCGCTCATCATCGCGGAGTTGAACAACCTGCGCGTCAAGGCGCGCCGGGGCGAGCCCTTCGACCCCGTCTACTTCAGCTTCTTCAACGACGTGCCCACCGAGCTGGCCCGCGTGGACACCGCCGCCGAGGCCACGCGGCAGATCGAACGCCTCTTCCGGGACTCTCCCGCGGAGGGCCAGACGGACATCTCGCTCGCGTTGATGTCGGCCTTCGACTCCATCCGGGCCGCGCAGGGCAGGGACCCGTACCTGGCGCGAGCCACCGTGGTGCTCATCACCGACGGAGAGGACCGCGTGGAGCTGGACCTCATCCGCCGCACCCGCGCCCCCATGGGGGCGCTGGACATCGCCCTGAGCTTCATCTCCCTGGGCGAGGAGAACCCGGACCTGCGCTCACTCGTGGGCGAGCAGCGCGCCTCGGGCGTCCGCGCCTTCTACCACCACCTCTCCGACGAGGAGATCCAGTGGGCGCGCACGGAGTTCGACACCCCCTGGCGCACGCTGCTCCCCCAGGACGTGCCGCCGACGCCGGACGCGCTCGAGCTGTTGGCGCCCCATCTGGAGGCCCTGGAGTCGCTCGCCTCGGGGCGCGCGCTCACGGCCTCCGTGGCGGTGGAGGCCTCCTTCGATGCCCTGTTCCCGGAGGAGGGGGGCCGGGCCCTGGGCGGGGAGCGCGCGACGCCGGACACGGTGGGGCGCGTGGCGGACATCCTCGGCGCCCTCGTGGAGGCGGCCTCGCTGGCTCCCGCGGACAAGCGCGCGACGGAGAGCGTGGTGCTGCTCCAGCACCTGCTCGGGGTGTACGGCCTGACTCCCGCGCGCTACCTCGCGGCCCTGTCGACGGGCGGACCCTCGGTGAGGGAGGCGTTGGCGCGCGTGCGGTTGCTGTGCCGTCCCTTCGGTTAGGCTGGGGGGTACGTCCATGCTCTTCGGCTTCTGGAAACGCAGGAAGGAATCTCGCCGCCCGGTGGATCCGCTGGCGGCGTTCGACGAGCTCATCGAGAACCTGGAGCGACAGGCGGCCGAGGTGCGCAAGTCGGCCGCGACGCTGCTCGCCCTCAAGGCGGACCTGGCCCGAGGGGTGGAGCGCTATACCCGCCGCCTGGAGGACATCTCCGAGCGGCGGGCCACGGCCCAGCTGCGAGGGGACACGCACGCGGTGACGGTGCTCGCGCGGGACACGTCCCAGGCCGAGGCGCTGCTCGCGTCCACCCGGGAGTCGATGGCGCGGGCGGACTCGGACGGCCAGCTGCTGCTGGAGGCCGCCGCGGAGCTGGGCGAGCGCGTGGCGGAGCTGCGCCAGGAGCGCGAGAGCGCGTCCGCCCGGCTCACCGTGGGAGGCATCGTCACCGACGCCCTGCGAGAGCGCGTGGCGCGCTTCGAGCAAGCCCTGGTGGTGGACGCGGCGCGCGACGAGGTGGAGCGCGCCCACGCCCTCGCGGACATCTACCGCGAGGAGCGTCGGGACGGGACGGACTGAGATGCCGTGAGTCTCAGTCAAGCGTTTGCGCATGGGGAGGGGTTCGGTGAGGGGGCCGCAGGCAGCAGTGGAGTGAAGGGCTGCCGGCGCTTGGCGACGGAGTAGACGGCGGCCAGGAG